>JBCBQE010001017.1:0-2641 GCA_039820385.1 Cyanobacteria bacterium J06635_10 | reverse complement strand
TTAAAATTATAAGTATTCTAACTAGCAGACTGCGATGTTTTAAGTATTATAGGTAGGACTGAGTTTTACTGCTTTTAAATATCGCTTCTTGTTTTACCTTAGCCATAAAAAAGTGATAAATTTCATATAAGAGCAAATACCCAAGCAAAAAACATTCACACGATATTATCAAGGAAGATTTTAACTTAAATCATGTGTCTACTTGGAAAAGACACCTGGAATCCGCCTTAGGGTCACAACCTACGATCATGATTCTTTGACCCATCTCAGCCATTGCAGCCAAGGTATTCTGAGAAGTGGTGGACTTACCGATACCACCTTTACCGTAGAACGCGATCTGTCTGATATTCTCGTCAGTCATTATTTTCTCCTGCAATTAATTGGTTTATCGAGTGGGTGCAGTGGTTGTTGGAACCTTGTACTCTTATGAGAAGAGTAACTTGCTTATAGAACGTCGCAGGTGGCGCACGCTCTACAGCATTTTCTGGTAGAGTTGGATTCATGATGTTGGTTGTTGATTGATAGTTGATAGTTGTTGGTTGATAGTTGTTAGTTGATATTTAATACTTTTCCACTAACCACTAACTACTAACCACTAACTGTTAACTGCTTCAACTACAAGGTTATTACTAATGCGTTCGCGTAATTTAGCTTCGATCGCGCCCTTGAGAGTCGCAAAGCTGCTAGAACAAGAGCCGCAAGCACCTTGAAGTATCACTCTGATGCTATCGCCTTCTACGTCGTAAAGTTCTACATCTCCCCCATCGGCGATTAAAATGGGTCGTATTTCTTCATCTAATACTTTTTGTATAAGTGCTATTTTTTGCACTGGTGTCAGCGGTTTATCGCTAAACTGACCTTTAGTAATATTATTATTATTATTGGATGTTGTACTCGCTTCATAGGTGAAGTTTCTTTGGATATCGATGATTATGTCATCAATACTTGCTAAACAAGTTCCACATCCACCACCGGCTTTTATAAAGTTTGTAACTTCTTCTGCGGTAGTAAGTTTATTCTCTTCTATTATGCGTCGGACTTTTGGTTCGGTGATGGCGAAGCAGGTGCAGATTATTGCTCCTTCGTCATCGTCATCGTGAGCCGCCAGGGGGATACCTTTGTAATTAGATATTGCTGCTTCTAAGGCTTCTTGTCCCATTACAGAGCAATGCATCTTTTCTTGAGGTAAGCCGCCAAGGTATTCGGCAATATCTTTGTTAGAAATATCGAGGGCTTCTTCTATTGTCTTGCCCTTTACTAATTCTACCAGAGCTTCGGAAGATGCGATCGCACTTGTGCAACCAAATGTTTGAAAGCGAGCGTCAAGGATTTTGTTTGTATTTTCCTCTACCTTGATATGCAGTCGTAAAGCGTCGCCGCAAGCAATACTACCTACTTCTCCAACAGCGACTTTAACTCCAGTTTCGCCCTTGTCTTCTAAAACACCCTGATTTTTTGGATTATAAAAGAATTCTAATACTTTATCTGTGTAGTCCCACATAGCCTTTTGAGTGATGAGTGATGAGTTATAATACGAATAATAAATAGGGGAGTCAGAGAGTGGAAAAGTGAAATAAATTCCTAAATTCCTCACTCTTAACTCTAAATTTCTAACTTAAGACTGTTGAGCTAATGCTTGTTCTTGGTCTTTGAGCCAAGCTGCATCATCATTTTTGAAGGGTGAAAGTTCGCGTAAGCGGCCGATGATGGCGGGTAATACTTTTAAAACTTCATCAATATCGGCATCTGTATTGTAGCGAGAAAGACTAAAGCGAATGGAGCCGTGTAAAGTAGTATAAGGTACTCCCATTGCTCGTAGAATGTGAGAAGGTTCTAACGAACCTGAACTGCAAGCAGAACCGCTGGATGCACAAATTCCGTGCTGGTTGAGTAATAATAAGATTGCTTCGCCTTCGATATATTTGAAACCAATATTTGTAGTATTGGGCAACCTCTCTGTTGCACCACCGTTAATTTCACATTCTCCAACTTTTTCTATTATAGTTCTTTCTAGGCGATCGCGTAAACTTTCTTGTTTTTTACTTGCTGACTCTAAATGTAGTAATTCGAGTTCGCAAGCTTTACCTAAAGCGATTATTCCTGGAACGTTTTCGGTTCCCGCACGCCTTCCACGCTCTTGGCCACCGCCAATCACCAAAGGACGGAATCTGACTCCGCGTCGTACGTATAATGCTCCAATTCCTTTAGGTGCATGAAGTTTGTGCCCGGAGATGCTTAACATGTCAACGGTGCTATTCTTCATGTTAACAGGTATTTTGCCTACAGCTTGAACTCCATCAACATGAAAGAGTGCGCCATATTCTTTAGCTCGTTTGCCAATTTCTTCAATTGGAAATATAACGCCGGTTTCGTTATTGGCATACATAACGCTAACCAAAGCAGTCTCGTGAGTTAGCGCGGCTTCTAATTCAGCTAAATCTAGCTCTCCCTGACTATTTACCGAAAGATAGGTAACTTTGTAGCCCTGTTTTTGCAGTTGTTTGCAAACATTAAGTACTGCTGGGTGTTCTACCTGAGTGGTAATAATGTGTCGCTTGCTAGGCTGTGCTTGGATAGCTGCCCGAATAGCAGCATTATCTCCTTCTGTTCCACCACTATTAAAGACGATTTCTGAGGTTTC
>JBCBQE010001016.1:0-2645 GCA_039820385.1 Cyanobacteria bacterium J06635_10 | reverse complement strand
AAACATTCGGGCTCATTTATTCCTTCTTTAATTGAGCATAGACTCACAACAGAACATAAGTCAATCGGAACTATGCTGGGTGGAGTTACAACTGCCTCAAAGAAAATATGGCTAACTCGATCAACTATAAATAAGTTTAGTAAAGAATTTAGCGATTTAATCTAGCTCTCCCATAAGGAAACAGGAGTAGAGTTACAGATAAAAATCTCCCTTTAATGGCAATAAATGATTGTAGAGACACATTTTAAGTTAGAATAGATAATTCGACTTGGTTTACCGGCAATATTTCTGCCTAAATATGGTTCGTTATACTCTTGCTCAAAGTCCAGAAATCATCCTTACCGTTCCCGGCAAAGATTCCGATAAAGCTCGTAACAAAGCAATGGATCAGCTGATGGAAAAGATGGAAGCGGGTGATTTACCTACCGAACTCGAAGAAGGGTTTAGTCCTCAACAGTTAATTGAAGTGAAAGAACCGTCGATGAGTACTGCTAGCGGCGAAGATACAATTATAGAAGCGGTTCAACTTTTGAGCAATCTTGCAACTCTGAAGCTAAAAGTACAAGAAACACGTACCGACGCTCTAGAAGTTCGTAAGTTAGTTGATATCCTTTTTTCAGATCAATCCGTCAGCGAGGAAGAAATTTCTAGCCTCAAAGAAGGTTTTAAAGTTCTGAAAAATTTTGCTCAAGCGAATCTACGCTATAAAGAAGCGCGAGAAAAAGCAGAAGACGCTCGTCAAGTACTAGATCTAGCTTTGAAGTCTCCAGATAATTAGCTTGGATAAACTTGAAATAAATTTGGGAGTTAGGAATTCTGATCTTAACTCCTAACTCCTAAATTCTAACTCACTTAACGTAGTTTAATTTTATTTACTGAAGAAGAATCCCTAGACTCTATTACATCGTATTCAGCAATTCTTTCGGCACTCAACTTGTAATACTGCTGATAATTACTTTGAGAAGTAGATTTGGATTCCCTAGATTTATTCGCTACCAAACCTAAAATGGGAGTACCGGATACTTGAATTTCTTCTAATGCTTGAGCGAATGCCGTACGTTTTAGTTTACCTAAACCAGCTACTAACATAACGCCATTAGTATTGGCAGCTAGCAAGTTAGCATCAGCAAAACCAACTATTGGAGTAGTGTCATAAATAACTAAATCGAAACTACTATGTAGTTCGCTCATTAAATCCTGCATTTTCACTGACGCGAGCAACCTGGTAGAGTCAGGTGGAATTGGACCAGCAGCCATTACGTACAAATTCTCTTCGAGAGGAGAGCGTTCAATTACATTGCTCCACTCTAAATCAGAGGAAATCAGGTCCGTTAAACCCTGAATATTCATTAATCCTACACGATTATGTATAGTAGGACAGCGAAGATTTGCATCTACCAATAATACCCGTTGTCCCATAGCTGCGGCTGCCAAAGCAAGCTGTATCGCAACAGTAGTTTTACCATCTTTTGGTGTCGCCGAACTAACCACGAGCGAACGAATCGGCGTATCCGAACCTAAAAGAAGAATATTGGTGTAGAGAGAGCGAAAAACTTCAAAAAAGGAAGCGCGAGCCATTTGGTGAACTCTACTAGCTTGTCCGTCGTGCTTGGTACTAGCAGCAAGTTCTTTACTGAAAGGAACTACCCCTAGTAACGGTAATCTGGTAGTCTCTTTTAAATCTTTAGAAGTATAGAAAACATTGCTCAACTTGTCTACAAGCAAAGCAGCGCCCACACCCAATATCAAGCCTAAAGCACCACCCAAAACTAAGTTACTTCTAGCACTTGGTAAAGTAGCTTTAGGTTGTTCGACTTTCGTGAGTTGAGGATCTAGTAATTTCCAAGGTTGGAGTTTTTGAGACTTTTCAATTTCCAAAGCTTGTTGCTTGGTTAAAAACTGGTTTAGCCCATCACTAGCAATTTGTAACTCCCGCTGAATATTTTCGTAATCGCGGGTGACTGTTGCTAAATTTCTTAGTTCTCCGTTTAACCGATCTAATTTATCACCCAACGATATATCAAGGGCTCGTAGTGACTGGATGTTACTTTGAAATTCTTTTTGAACCCGCTGTTCCTCTGCATTCAGCATTGGAATCAAATTGGCTTTCCTTTGCTGTAAAGTCTGCATCACTGGATTGCTATCTGTGAATGTCGCAGACTGGGTTTTAATCTCAATATCAACTTGCTGGATTTGATCTAGAACTTTTTGGTAGCGAGAATTTTCACTCAGAATTGAATTACCAGCCCTATCCCCTGGCTGTTGCGCTAATTCTTTTTGTAATTCCTGATACTGAGCTAGCATTTGTTCGTACTGTACCCGATTCTGCAATCGCTGTTGCGTTAACGCCCCAATTTGGCCGGATACTTGTTGAGCTTTTTGCGCGGGTTCAATCAAGTTATTCACCCGTCGCAGCGTTCGCAATTTATTTTGCAACTGTTCAACCCGCTGTCTTAGCCCGCCATTGGTGATTCGTTCTTGAACAAACGCGATCGCCTGATTAATGTCTTCCTGACGTTCCCTCAAACTATACTCTAAATAAGCTTGAGAAATTTCCTTTAAGGCATCACTAACTACCTGCTTATCTGGAGATACATATCCTACTGTTTAAATATTTCCTCTGGAGAGAAAGATATTCTAACAGT
>JBCBQE010001015.1:0-2647 GCA_039820385.1 Cyanobacteria bacterium J06635_10 | reverse complement strand
AACCTGACTATTGGTTAGGGACTCGCAAGAAAACAATCCAAAAACAGCCTGAAAATCCTCTTAGAAAAATCAAAGCCCGCCTCAAAAAGCTGCTTACATGAAGGATTTAGATATGAAAAGGATTTTTATTGTAGGCTGCCCTAGATCAGGGACAACCTTACTACAGAGTTTTCTGGCAAGTCACCCTCAGATCGAGTCGTTTCCAGAGTCTCATTTGTTTACGCGCCTTTTAAGAAAGCGAGCACCTTATCAAAACTATTTGAATCTTGCTTCTAGCCGAGCTAAACTCCAATTCTATAAATTTTTAGAAGACATTAATCAACCCGAACTGGGATCTTATTTGCCCTTCTACTTTATCTTTATTAGTCAATATGTCAAAGCTTTTACTAGAGTGTTGGATGAAGTTGCGTTGTCAGTTAATAAAGATTGTTGGCTCGAAAAAACACCTGATCACGTCCTCCATACTGATGTGATTGAAAAATATATTCAAAATGCTAAGTTTATCCATATTGTTCGAGATGGTGTTGATGTTGTCGCTTCACTGTATGACGTAGCCCAGCAATACCCAGATGACTGGCATGGTCCTTGGAGTCTTGATAAGTGCATCAAGACCTGGACAAGTTGTACGACTGCAAGTCTAGAAAAATTAGAGCATCCTAACCATTATCTAGTTACGTATGATCAGTTAGTGCACGCCCCCCACTCGACCCTAGCCAACATTAGTCATTTTATAGAGCTGCCCATTGATTATACCGAGTTGAAAGCGGCAAGATTAGTTCAACGGGGCATCGTCCTTGACAAGGAATCTTGGAAATCTATGTCGGACCAGCCTCTCTATGTAAATGAGAAACGGCAAAAGTTCAACGCTCTATTTAGTCATGAGCAACAAGCCTATATTCTGAAGTCTCTTGAACAGTTCACGACGCTTAATCCTCGATACAGTGAGTTGGGATTTTCAAGTATTTTAGTCAATGTTTAAATCAATGGATAGCATACACCTTAATAAACATGTTACTGAGTGATTACCTCAAATCCCCCAAAAAAGTGTTTACTAAAATTCGCCAAAAATTAGTTGGGAACGCTTCAAAACAGTCTGCTGTCGTCCCTTCCTCAAGCACTGATTTGAAGTTTGATGTGGACGAGACGAGCCCCCACTCACACCAAGTTGCCCAAGCCGTTCGGGGAGACTATCCCCCAGCTCTGATCATTCACGGTGTTATGCCGCGATCTGGCACTGTGTATACGGGAGAGATTTTGAGGCTCCATCCAGATCTCAAGGCATATCCTAATGAAATATGGGAAATTCCTTTTTTGAAGTTTGCTGATAATCTGATTGAATTTGAAAATAATTTTTTGAATGCCTATCCACAAAATCACGGAAAAATAGGTCGTCATGATTTCTTACCGCTATTTGGCTCAGCCTTTATGCGTTACCTGTATGAATACCTTCCCGAGGGTAAGCGGATGTTACTTAAAGATCCCCATGTTTATCACTTAAATTTCTTTTTTGCGCTTTTTCCTAACGAACATCTTTTACTGTTGCTCAGGGATGGTCGTGATGTGGTCAACTCAACCATTAAGACCTGGCCAGATTTGACCTTTGAGACGATTTGTCAACGCTGGAAGCATAATACAGATACTATCTTGAAGTTTGTTGACCACCCAGAAGCACGCGTCAGCCAGCTCTTCTTAGCACGATATGAGAATATTGTTCAAGACCCGGCTGGGTTTGCTCAAGATGTTTGTACCCATTTTCATCTTAATCCTGACAAATTCCCCTATGAGAAAATTGTAGATCTGCCTGTTCGAGGGTCTTCCGATCTTAAAAAGGAAGCCAGTGTCACCTGGGAACCGATGCCGAAAGATAAGTCTTTCAAAATATCGAGGAAATGGACTCATTGGTCTAGTCAAATGAAAGATAGCTTCAAAAAAATTGCGGGCCAGACATTAATTGATGCCGGATACGCCTCTGACTTTGATTGGTGACTGGAATTTAATTTATGAGACTTAAGTTATTTTCACAACGCTCAAGAAGCCAGGAAGCAGACATCAGCGAAGCGTTGACGCTTTCTCATCAGGTGCTTGTCGGTACCCACCATAAGACGGGTACTGCCTGGATGCGTAATATTTTCGAGAGTATTTGTAGAAATCATCATTTACTTTTTTATGTGGGTCATCACCACCAAGCCCCTGAAAAGTTTGATGTATTCTTACAAAATCATAGTGTTTTTGATTTAGAGGAGATAGAGCAGCCCTATAAGGGGCTACATATTATTCGAGATCCTAGGGATATCGTAGTATCTGGGTGCTTTTATCATCAAAAATCTGATGAGCCGTGGCTACATCTACCGAGACAAAAATTTGGAGGGTTGACTTATCAAGCCAAGATTAATAGCTATGATTCTATGGATGATCGGCTTATGTTTGAGATGGAAAACTCGGGTTTCCACACGATTCATGAAATATTGGGTTGGGAATACTCAAATTCTAATTTTGTGGAAGTTAAATACGAAGATCTAATTCAAGATATAAACCTGCTCTTATTTCATCAGATATTTACCTTTCTAGGATTTCCTGGTTCAAGTATTCCAGAAATTCTAAAAATAGACTATAATCATAGCCTATTATCAGGTCAATTAGAATCCAC
>JBCBQE010001014.1:0-2655 GCA_039820385.1 Cyanobacteria bacterium J06635_10 | reverse complement strand
CTAGTAATTCTTATGATAGATCGAGTTCTAAATCACTACCGCCAGATTTTTCAAGGTTTAGATAAGTTACCACAAGCAGCTTTAGAATTACTAGTTATTTAATTACACAAAATTTAATCTAAGCAAAAGTTATAAACATACTATTTGGACTACACATTGTCTATGCAGAACAATAAATATGAAATTTTTCCTCATTTTCGTTGAAGAGCTTTCGTAATTTGTAATATTTCCCATAAAGTATGCTTTCCATTAGGAATAACGATCCATATTGCAAAGTAAAGCAAACTATATAAAATAAAATCTATCACCAAGGCGATCGCATTATCTAAATTAAATACAAGTAACTGATTAATTCCAATTAATGCACTTGCCGCACCAATAGAGGCAAAAGCTGGTAAAAATAGGGTTTTTGCTAATTCCGTTAATTTTAATGGTGTCCCCTTGTAACAATACGCAAATCCAGCTACTAAGAAAAGCGGTCGTGATAAGCCATAGATAGCAGCTACACCAATAGCCCCCCAGCGAACACCAATAACGAAGAAAATTACATTGAAAACCGATGAAACTATTCCCCAGCGTAATTGACGATCGACTCTACCCAGAGATTGATACACCCATCCGATCGCTACACCAATTGTGGCATTAAAAGCAGCTGGGATGAGAAACTGAAAAATCGGTACTACACCTAACCATTGCTCTCCAAGCAGCGTAAGGATTACTTTGTCAGCCGAAGCAAACAAAAAACCAATCATCGGCATTCCGAAACTGCTTATCAATAGAATCGCTTTGTAATAATACCTGCAATACTTTTGGGGCTCAGCTTGGAGACTGCTAAGCGCCGGAAGAGCCACACTTGTAATTGGACCATTAATTTGCGCAATTGGCAAAAGCACCAATTTGTAAGCTTGAGCATAAAAACCCAATTCTTGGGCACCCCAGTACTGACCAATTAGAACATTGTCTAAATTGCGCGAAAAGTAGTTAACAATATTGAAACCAGTCAAATTCCCCCCAAAAGCTAGCATTGAGCCGATGCCAGAACTTCGTGCAGGTAATCCAGGGCGCCAACTGCAAGCAATCCAAACCCCGATAGCGTTAGTCGCAGCAATTGCTAATTGCATGATTACAAGTGCCCAGTAACCAGCTCCATACCAAGCAGATACAACAGCACTTAAGACAGCGATCGCCATGGATATAATTTCAATTTTGGCAAGGCTAACAAAGCTCATCTGCCTTCGCAGTAGTGCTTGATGTTGTACAGTTAAGCCGCCAAAAATAAAGCTACTTGCTAAAGCAAGGGTAATCCAAATTAAGCGTGGTTCACCATAAAACCAGGCAACAACCGGTGATAATGCTGCAACTACCACAGCAGTGGCACAACTGATTGCAAAGTTAATCCAAAATAAGGTGCTAACCTGTTCCCCATCGATAGTCGGCTTTTGGATTGTCGCTGTTGAAAGTCCTAAGTCTTTAAATAAACTCGCAAAACCAATAACCACAGTCACCATGCCAATTAAACCGAAATCTGATGGAGCAAGCAAACGTGCTAATATCACAGTTGAAGCCATCTGTAAAATAAATTTGCAAGCCTGAGCAGCTATTGTAATTGCGCCACCACGAACCGAACGATCTTTAAGGTCATTTTTTAAATGCTCGGTAAGAAAGTATTGTTGGTTATTTTCCTTTGAAAATAAATTTTTCATTAACTAAATTGCTTAAACATTTTTGATTTTTTGGATTAAATTTCTAATAATGTCTGCAATATTTGATTGGCAATATGATTCCAGTTGAATAAAGTTTTAACTGTATGTCTTACGTTCTGTGACATTTCTTTTAAGACATTACTATTAGATAGTAGCCCGATGATTTTACTAGCCAAAAGCTCGGGGTTACCTTGGGGAATAATAATACCATTTACATCATTTTCTATAATCTCGGACATACCCCCATTATCTGAAACAATACAGGGTACTCCAAAATTCATGGCTTCTATTGAAAAGATACCAAGAGGTTCGCAGATTGAAGGCGCAACAAGTAAATCTGTGTCGATGAAAAGATTTTTCATCGCTGAAGCAGAAGAGATATATCCCCGATTATCTACCCCATCTTGATTGATAGATAAATTATTACCAACTATAATTAACTTGGATTCCGGAATTTTTTGTTTGACTTTTTTGAAAGCTGTTAAAACTAAATCACCCGCTTTTCTTTTAAAATCAGAACCATTGAAAAGAATTTGTTTGCTTCCGAATTCCTTTTCACCTTGATAGGGTTCTAAGAATTTACCTGAAGTTCCTACTACAGTTATTTTGTGAGGATTAACACTATAATCTTCTATCAAAGAACGCTTAACCTGATTAGTTTTGGTAAAAATATGGTGAGTATTTTGATAACCTCTACCCTCGCATTCTATCCATGATGCAAAGTCTTTTTCTGTACTAAACGGTGCCCATGGAGTCCAATTTCTTCTGGCTAATGCCATGGTATAGTCCAAATAAGTTACGTAAGGAATATCAAATTTATTCCATAATGGACTGTACATACCATAAAGATGAAATATCAAATCCGGCTTATATTTTAGACTTCTGATTTTTTTTTCTAAATAGCATGATGTATTGATAAAACTTTTAGCATTTTTACGAAAGCTACTTACAG
>JBCBQE010001013.1:0-2655 GCA_039820385.1 Cyanobacteria bacterium J06635_10 | reverse complement strand
TTATTTTTTATTAAAAAAATAACAATATTTTGCAATCGTAATAAATATTTGTATATCTTATAGTATTCGGTTAATTTGAGTTCCATGAATACTTAAGGCTTGCCAAACAGTACTATGTAATATTTAAAGCATTAATATACTCTCAAGTTCTAAAGCAACGATAGTCAATTCAGTTATCAGTTATCAAGTACCCAGAGAGGGGTACCTCCCTAGCTTGGCATGAATGAAGTTAGGAAAATATTTTTCCTTCCACGCCCTATACCGGGGGCTTGTATCCATGTTATTTTCTGGTCAAAAATCATACACTCTATAATTTACTGAATCAATCTTGAGATGCAGATAGCTGGTTGCTTTGATACAAATCTTCTATTACCTGAGTAGCACAAACTATAGCGACTAATCCGATGACTACTGTCTTGTTGCAAATTTATTCGGGTAAAAGCCAGAACTATTAAATTTGCTACAGAGCCAAGCCGGTATTGTGCTCTAACTTGGCATCGAAATCTAATTCCGGTACTGTAGCGTAAGCAATAGCAAAGCCAGCATCGCAAATATAGTTCAAGTTTTAACCTTTGATTCTAAAGGTTGAATTTAAAATCGAGGTTTCTGTAGTTTCCCGATGGTGAATAATGCAACTACAGCACTTGCGAATGCTAAGACAGCAGCGATAAACATTATCAAACGAAAGCTGTCTACATAGGATAATGCAATTGCTTTTTCTAACCCATTTTTTAACTCATTACTGATATTATCAGGAATCTTTGCTGCTGCTAAGTTTATTCTTTCCTTTGCTAAGGCTTGCTGTATTTGAGATGGTACGTTTAACCCCGCCAAACGTCGATCGAGACTGTAATTAAAAGCATTGAAAGCAAAGATATTAAAAACGGCGATCGCCAATAATTCAGCGGCGCAAGAAACGGCATTGTTGATTCCTGAAGCGGTACCAGCTTGACGTTGCCGAACTCCACTAATAACAGTTTTTGTTAAGGGAGCAAGACTAATTGAAATTCCCAAACTTAGTACTATAGTAGCGGGAAAGAATGTGAGCCAGTAGCTACCACCAATTCCCGGTATTGTCAACAGTATGAAACCAATTGCTGTAATTAACGATCCTACCATTAAGGGCAATTTGGTACCGTAGTTAGTTACTAAATTATCAGATGAATTTGACATCAACAATATAACTAAAATAAATGGTAAAAATGCGGCACCAGCAGCGGTTGGCGAGTAACCTTGTATCTGGATTAAATTAAAAGGAATAAAATAGAAAGCTCCCCCAAAAGCGGCATAAAGTAATAATGTTAGTAAATTAACACCGCTAAAAATACGGGATTTGAATAAAGATAAAGGTATTATAGGACCGTAGATATTAGCTTCTAGAAAAATAAACGCAGTTAGAACAAGTATTCCAAATACCACAGAAGCTATTACTAAGGGATGAAAAATTCCTAAATGAGAAGATTCAATTAATCCAAATACGAATGCTCCCAAACTCAAAGTTGCTAGTATTGTTCCCCAATAATCAATTCTGATAAATTCGCGTTCGTAACTTTCAGGAACCGAACGAAATAGAATTGATAGTATTACAATAGAAGAAGGTAAATTAATAAAAAAGATCCATCGCCAAGACAGATTATCTATCAACCAAGCGCCCAAAAAGATACCCAATGCTGAAGTTATAGCCGTCAAATACGACCAAGTAATAATAGCTTTCCTCCGCTGGCGAAACTCAAAATAAGCCCCGATCATTGCCAAATTTCCTGGGATAAATAATGCAGCACCGATTCCTTGAAAAGCACGAGCAACTATTAATTGATTAATATTAGGGGATAATGCACACCATCCAGAAGCAAGAGCAAATAAAGTAATTCCATAAGCATAAATCAACCGTCTTCCAAATCTATCTCCTAAGGAAGCAGCTACCAAAATCAAAGCAGCAATAAATAAACCATAAGATTCCACTACCCACTGTACTTGAGTAGCAGTTGCATTAAAAGCTTGTTGCAATACTGGTAGCGCTATATTGACAGCAGTACCGTCAATCATTGCCATACTCGAACCTAGTATAGTCGCCACTAGTACCCAACGTTCGGTAATACGAGAACAAGAAGTAGAGCATCGTTTAGTATTGATGACTCCAGCGTCGCATGGCTGTTTGAGAATATTTGACATTTTTAGCACTAGGTCTCTCTGAAAATTTTAGCGGAATTTGTTGATTATTCTCTATTGAATATTAAAGATAAATTTTTTCAATGTTCTCGTGATGATGTTGAACTTTGTATAACGACTTTTTGTCAAGATGCGTTCGAGCTTTTTTTTTGATAAAAATTAAGATGTAAAACCTGCATTTTTTTTCAACTACTCCTGTTTGATGAGGATATAAGTTATTAAAATCTTACTGGTTTTTACTCATATAAACAACAATAGTGGTATAAAGTATCTGAAAATATAAAATCTTTAGATTGTAAATATTACAGAGATGACTTGAAAAAAAAGTTTCTGGTATATTTACGTGAGTAAAAAATATCTGTTCGTGATGCGAAAAACACAGCTTTTCAAATAGAAGCAGTTTACATAATTGGTTAAATATTTTTTATAATTTATGAGAAAATAAATAAAAAATTTTAGATAAAATAAATATATGAAAAATAGTTA
>JBCBQE010001012.1:0-2664 GCA_039820385.1 Cyanobacteria bacterium J06635_10 | reverse complement strand
CGATCGCCAATTGCTTTTATCGTTGAGTTAATTGCTGCAATTCCGAGCGTAATCATTGGTTTATGGGGTGTTTTTGTTTTAATTCCCTTTATCGTACCTCTACAAACTTGGTTATCAGAAAATCTAAATTGGATACCACTGTTTAATACTGAATTTCCTAGTGGTGATAATTTATTAACTGCGGGAATTATCTTGGCTATTATGATTTTGCCAACAATGGCAGCAATTAGCCGCGATGTTTTATTAGTAGTTCCCAAACATTATCGTAGCGGTTCGATGGCTTTAGGTGCTACTCGTTGGGAAACAATTTTCAAAGTATTATTACCTGCTGGATTCTCTGGTATTGTTGGCGCTACCATGCTAGCTTTGGGACGCGCTTTAGGTGAAACAATGGCTGTAACGATGGTAATTGGTAACTCGGAATTCATCAGCACTTCCTTGCTGGATGCCAGCTACACAATTCCAGCTGTATTAGCGAATGAATTTGCTGAAGCTGAAAATAGACTGCACGTTGGAGCTTTGACTTATTTAGCTCTGGTTTTGTTCGTTGTGACTCTAGCAGTAAATATCGGTGCTGTGGTATTAGTGCAGTGGTTGAACAGAAAAAATAAGTAATTTATCTTACATAACTGCTTGAGTATTGGTAGTAATTTCGATTAAGATGCGTCGAAAATGTTTTCTGTAGTGGAGAGGACAAATGAGTGCTAGAAAACGTCCAGAAATTGATTTGTCCGTAGCAAGAGAAGTATGTAGTCCTCTTTCAGTAGAAAGATTTGCATTCCAATATGGAATGACAGCGATTGCTTTCTTTCTCACCTTCTTGGCGCTGTTACCTTTGTTTTCACTGGTGTGGGAGATTTTAGGACAAGGATTGTCCAATCTCAAACCAGAAATGTTTGTCAAGCAAGTGATTGATTTTGGGTTTGCTAATGCAATTGTTGGCACCCTGAAAATGGTTACGATTGGCTCTTTATTTAGCATTCCTGTTGGGGTGATGACAGGGATATTTCTATCGGAGTTTGGTGGTAATTCCAAAATTGCTAGTATTGTACGTTTTATCACTACTATTCTGGCTGGCGTACCTTCAATTGTTGTTGGAGTATTTGCTTACGGTGTTTTCATCGCTACAACTAAGCAATTCAGTGCCGTTGCCGGTGGTTTTGCTTTAGGTGTAATCATGCTTCCAGTTATTGCTTTGACAACTGAAGAAGTATTAAAACTTGTTCCCAATTCTCTACGTTTAGCATCAGCTGCATTGGGAGGAAACCGTTTCCAAACGACTTTTCGCGTTGTACTGGCTGCTGGATTACCCGGGATTACTACAGCAACATTACTGGCGATCGCTCGTGCTTCTGGTGAAACTGCACCGCTAATTTTCACGGCTTTGTTCAGCGATTTTTGGTCAGAAAGTTTGCTTCGTCCTACAGCTTCCCTACCAGTATTAATTTATCGCTTCTACCAACAAGACGATCCTCAAATATTCCAATTGGTATGGACAGCTTCGATTGTATTAGTGGGTTTAATCTTCTTGTTGAATCTTCTTTCTCGTGTAATTACCAGTAAAAAACTAAAGTAAGGCTAAAAATCAAAGCTTTCGCACTTCTTCAGTTGCAGTTTACTAATTTCTATCG
Organism: Cyanobacteria bacterium J06635_10; assembly: GCA_039820385.1. Taxonomy (GTDB): domain Bacteria; phylum Cyanobacteriota; class Cyanobacteriia; order Cyanobacteriales; family Nostocaceae; genus Rivularia. Next base: position 1,033 of record JBCBQE010001012.1, on the reverse strand, counting down.
TTATTTCTATCATCCAAGTTTCTTCCTTCATGAGTAACTTAATTCCAGCCATTACCGTCAAAAACCTTGCTTTCTACTACGGTACTTTCAAAGCACTTCAAGGAGTGTCCCTAGATATTTACCAAAAGCAAGTTACAGCACTTATAGGTCCTTCCGGTTGCGGTAAATCAACCTTCATTAAATCTCTCAATCGCATCGGTGAATTAGAAGCCGATGTAAGAATTGAAGGCAAGGTTGAATTTTTTGGTCAAAATATTTACTCTTCTCGGGTTAACCTCAACAGACTACGCCGTCAAATGGGTATGGTGTTTCAAAAGCCAAATCTATTTCCCATGAGCATCTATGATAATGTTGCTTATGGAATCAGAATTGCCAGACATTGCCCCAAATCAGAATTGGATGGTATTGTCGAAGACGCAATTAAGGGTGCTGCTTTGTGGGATGAAGTCAAGGATAAACTATACAAATCAGCTTTAGGTTTGTCTGGTGGTCAACAACAGCGTTTATGTATTGCTCGTTCTTTAGCAGTTAGACCAAAAGTGCTGCTAATGGATGAACCTTGTTCGGCATTAGATCCCATCGCAACTATGAAGATTGAAGAATTAATTGATAGTTTGCGTGGTGAATTGACAATTGCGATCGTTACCCACAATATGCAACAAGCACAGCGTGTTGCTGACTTTACAGCATTTTTCAGTACGGATGAAAGCCGTGCGGGACAAATGGTTGAATTTGGTACCACTGACCAAATTTTCAACAATTCCCTAGATCAACGTACCCGCGATTATGTTTCCGGACGTTTCGGTTAAGCTAGGACAATTACACATATTATCAGGGTGCAGGCTCCGTTTTGTTATCTTGTTTTATTCCAAAATAAGCTTATATATTAACTTAAACATATGGGTTTAATTCCCCACCGCTCAAAGGTGGAAGATACGCCCCACGCTCCGCGTGAATGGGTTGGGGTTTAAATCCCCATAGATATTCCAGACTTCTTCCTTCTTCCAACTTCGGCTCTTCCTTCGTTTAAGTT
>JBCBQE010001011.1:0-2668 GCA_039820385.1 Cyanobacteria bacterium J06635_10 | reverse complement strand
CCTAACTCCTAACTCCTAACTCCTAACTGTTGACTGTTCACTGTTCACTGTTCACTGTTAAACTTAAAGCGCTGGTACAGGGAACAATTTCAACAGTATGCATTGGTTCTTAACTGGTCCTTTAAGTGTAGAAAAAATTACAATTAAAATAGAGGGTTTACCAGCATCTACTATCGGTACTCGTATAGTGCAGCTTTCAGATTTGCACTACGATGGTTTAAGATTATCGTCAGAAATGTTAGAACAAGCGATCGCTGCTAGCAATGAAGCCGAACCGGATTTGGTTGTTTTAACTGGTGACTTCATAACTGACGATCCTGCACCAATATATAAGTTGCTCAAAAGACTTAAGAATTTACAATCTCGCCTTGGTATATACGCCGTACTCGGCAATCATGATATATGCTATCGCAACGCCAAAACAGAAGTCACAGCAGCGCTGACAAGAAGTGATATTAAAGTTCTTTGGAACGAAATAGCTTATCCTTTAGGGAAAGAATTACCCTTAGTTGGACTAGCTGAATATTGGTCAAAAGAGTTTAATCCCGCATCGGTAATGAATCAGTTAGACGATGCAACACCGCGTATAGTTTTATCCCATAATCCAGATACCGCCCAAATATTGCGAAAATGGAGAGTAGATTTACAACTATCAGGTCATACTCACGGCGGTCAAATAGTAATACCTAACATTGGTCCATTAATAGTTTATTATAAACAGATGATTCGCAATATTCCCAGAGATTTGCGGCAAGCAATCCCATTCATGCGATCGGACTATGTAAAAGTTCTGCGACACTGGGAATGGGCAGAAGGCTTTCACAAAGTCGGAAAAAATCAGTTATATGTTAATCGTGGTTTAGGTACTTATTTACCAGGGCGTTTATTTTGTCCGCCAGAAGTTACTATTATTACCTTGGTTTGAATTAGGAATAAGGGGTAGAAAATTCTTACTTTTAAAACCGTCTTTAATTATGACCGAAAAGTGTCAGTAATTAAAGACGGTTTATTAAATAGTTAGTGGATTGATAAGAGTCGAAAATCAGAATTATTTAGATCAAATATGGGTGAACCGGAATCGCAATTTTGAAACTACTTTCGCCGATGTACATCCTTTGCTTTCAGCCAAACAGGCATCTTTGTCAGCTTATCAAAAACCTCCAAATTCACTTACTAATAGACTCAAGCGGAAAACACAAAACCCGTAGGATGTAACAATCGAGAAAGGATTGCGATGGGATTAGAGAGGGGAGGCACAAACTCTAATCAGAAGATTTATTTGTTAGCGTTGTAGCTTGCTGGTGCCTTATTTATTAAATTACCACTCATTTTCTATAAGACAAACTATATTTTACTGACTGTGACTAGTAGTAACTTTTCGCAATATTTGCTTATACTTTTTAATATATTTAGGATTATTTACTCATTATTTTTCTTAAAATTTTATGCTGCATCTTCCCCAAAACTTCCTTTCCTCCACCCAGACACCTCATAGCGGCTACCACTGGGATGGTGGCGATCGCCGTTTTTTTGAAGGTTGGTATTATAGGGTAACTTTAGCCGAGGAAAATCAAACTTTCGCTTTCATGTACTCAATTGAAGATCCAGTAGGCGGAAAACCTCATAGCGGTGGTGCAGCACAAATTCTCGGCCCTAATGATGAGTATCTGTGGCGTACTTTCCCCGATGTGAATAAATTTTGGGCTTCTAGTAATGTATTGGCATTAGGCCATTGGGGTAAAACTGATATGGAAAGTAAACCCCTTTACCTACTTCCAGTAGAATTTGTAAGCTACATCCAAGAAGGCTATCAAGCTACAGCAAACTTAAATCAAGGAATAATTCACGATCCAAGTAGCGGCAATTACTGTCGTTGGGAGTATGAAATTAAGCCAATTTATTACTGGGGAAATAAAAATAGTATTCAGCAGTCAACCGCAGGCTGGGTATCGTTTTTACAGATTTTTGAACCGGGATGGCAAATTTTGATGGCACATGGTTTAGCTAGCGGTTGGATCGATTGGAATGGTAAACGCTACGAATTTACCAATGCACCAGCTTACAGCGAGAAGAATTGGGGAGGTGCTTTTCCGAAAAAATGGTTTTGGTTGAACTGTAATAGTTTTGATGGGGAACCAGATTTAGCTTTAACCGCAGGTGGTGGTAGACGCGGTGTCTTGTGGTGGATGGAATCTGTGGCAATGATTGGCTTGCATTATCAAGGCAAATTTTACGAATTTGTTCCTTGGAATTCCCAAGTAAGTTGGAATATCGAACCTTGGGGAAAATGGGAAATGCAGGCTAGAAATTCGCAATATGAAATTGAGTTAACAGGAACTACCCATTTACCCGGTACAGAATTGCGTGCGCCTACCGAAAATGGTTTAATATTTGCTTGTCGCGATACCATGCAGGGAAAATTAACTTTAGAATTGCGTGAATTAAACGGCACTCAATCTAAAATTGTCCTGAAAGCAACCAGTAATCTATGTGGATTAGAAACAGGGGGTGGAGCTTGGAACGAATCTTGGCAGACTAGCTAAAAATGATATTATTATAAATAGTATCTTGGGGCTGTAGCTCAGTTGGATAGAGCGAGCGCCTCCTAAGCGCTAGGTCGCAGGTTCGAGTCTTGCCAGTCCCATTTTCCGAAAAAGTTCAATTCAGT
>JBCBQE010001010.1:0-2670 GCA_039820385.1 Cyanobacteria bacterium J06635_10 | reverse complement strand
AGTTGAAAACTCCTGGAAGTTTGAAATTTCGGTCACAAGGTCTGCGATCGCATATGCCAATTCAGGCGGAACAGGAAGCTCAGATGCTTTGTGGTATTTTTCGATATCTTTGTAACTAACTTTGTCTTCAAACAGAAATCGACTACAGGGGATTTTTTCTTTTATAAAACTAACAGAACAATCACCCATCACAGCCAGCTCTGCGAATCCGCTGAATAACCAAATTTCGGTTTCGGTCGCAGATTTGTCTAAAACTTTTTTTCCTAGTTCTGCTGCAATTTCTTTTATTACGGAAGTTGTATCAAGCAAATACCGAAGATTTTCAAGTAGGGATAATTTTTTAAATTGTTCCTGACGTAGAAACTTTTCTTTGTGATACTTTCTTTTTTCTTTGTCTTCAGGTCGCTTCCTTCCTCTATAAACGTTCAAAGGTGGACGATACTTTTCGATTAATTCTGCTTCAAGGTTATGAAGTTCTTCTTTGTTCGCTAGATGATAAGCAAGCTTCACATCTGCAATCAACTTGAGATGTCTAAGCTGTTTGTGCCCGCTCCACCTGCTTTTTAGTCCTTCGCTTTTCCCGATGTATAAAGGGTCGTTCTCTCGATCAAGGGCAAAATAAATTCCAGGCTTTTTAGGCAAGCAATTCCTCGCTTGCAATGGTTGCCAAGGGAGGGAGGCTAAATTAATATCATGCATAGTAGATGCTTTGGGAAGACACTTCTATTATTTTTTAGCGAAGAATAAGGAGCAAGTACGCATGTTCGGATTTTAAATTGTCCACCACATCTCAATCGAGATGCATATGTGCGTTTTTGTGGGACTTCTTTGGCATGAAAAGCATCTCCGGAAGATACTGGAGGTGCTTTTCGCTAAACATATTACAAACTTCGGTTGACGATTTTGTTTTTTAGGATACAAATAAGTTAGTTAGTTTTTCGGTTGCTATTTTTTTATTTGTTTATATTCTATAGGAAACAAGCCTCAAATCTTCTATGAAGGTTGATAAATCAAATGCCCCGGCTGGGTGCATTGAATCTGTATAAGTTTTTAAGCTTTTTATTTCGTAGAGGATCACCTAAAATTAAAAATTAAATAATTGATTTAAGTGCATTTTGTACAGGTTGCAAAGTTGGGATGCTCCCAAAGCTACAGCTATCAAGATTGTTTGAGTTGTGAGCGAATGCTAGAACTATGCGAATTTTGTGCGTTCTTCTCGCAATGTTGACAGATTACCCAAGGATTGGACTCTTGCTAAAGATTTATTTGTGCTGTTTATTTCAGAATATTAGGACAATAAAAATTCTAAACTAGAACTTAAAATAAAAAGAAAAAAAGCAATTAATGAAGTTATAAATTTAATATTATCTAAGGATAAAAACATCGCAATAAGTAAAATAATGTTTTTAATAAAAAGTAGTATTAAGTCAAATGTTAATATGATACCATATGATGCTAAAAAATTATAAAAAGCGAAGCTGGAATAAATACTAGAAAACTAAAAATCTGAAAAAATGACAATATAGTTTGAAATATTTATTTTCCGACTATTTAGACAGTTACTTTAATAGGTCAACTATAGCTACTGATAAAAATTATCACTGACTATAAAATTTTTAAGTGGTCTGCCTTTGGGGAAAGCTTGTGATCTAATGAATTTGACTAAAAACCGTTTCCATAACAGAAACGGTTTAGGGCTATATCAGATTTGCAATTTATGGACTAAAATTTGCGATAAAGCCAATAGGGTAGTCAAGTTGAATTACACGAGAATTTTTAGTTTACTCTAAGTCTAACTTTTGTATGTGTTTTGCACTTTGTTGAGCTTCCTCAGCAGACATAGTTCCTTCAACCTCGATTTTGGCTTTAACAGTTTTTCCTGTAGGCACAAAAATACCTGTTACATTCAGAATGCCATTAGCATCGTAAGAAAAAGTAATCTCTACAGCAGAACCCTTTGGTGAAGGTGGTAAGTTTTCTAGATAAGCTGTTCCTAAAACAATACAATCTTCTGGATCTTTTGCTTCACCCTGAAGAATCTCAATTTTAACAGTTGATTGATTGTCACTGACAGTTCCGTAGGTTTGTGAAAACTCACAAGGTATATTGCTATTTTTGCTGATAATAATTGAATTCTCTGGAATTCCATTATCATTAAGGCAAACAACTCCTAAGCTATGAGCGCAAACATCAGAGATTTCAACTTTTTTGCTCTTTGTAGTACTTATTTGGCCAGATTCTATCGCTAGAGTATTCGCTAGAATCGCAGCTCCGGTAGCAACAGCTTCGTCTGGTTGAAGTGAATGTAGAGGCTTTTTACCAAAAAAATTGGTCAACTTGTTACTAACTAAAGGGATTCTCGTGGAACCACCTACTAGCAAAACATCATCGATATCATTGACAGTTAAATTAGCTTCTTCTAGCAATAGTTCAACATTCATCTCTGCGCGAAGAACAATTTCATCGATTAGTTCTTCAAATTGACTCTGAGTAATTTTAAATGTTATTTGCTGACCTTCTACATTTAGAGCAACTCTTGTGCTAGAAGCAGAGGAAAGTTTCTTTTTTGTCTCTTCAGCTTTACTACGCAATTCTTGCTGACCGGCAAGAGTGTTTAAGGGGTCAGTCCCTGTTTGTTTTTTAAATTCGGAATTTAAAAAACAAACAGGG
>JBCBQE010001009.1:0-2675 GCA_039820385.1 Cyanobacteria bacterium J06635_10 | reverse complement strand
CAAAGCAAACTAGTTTTATAGTAATTCTGATTATTGTTCTTAGTCATAATTACCATTCCCTGTTCTCTCAATTCCTCTAGTTCTTTAATTAAATCTTCATTAGTTAATCCGGTGAGAGTAACTAACTGTTGTAAATTAGTTTTACCATTTTCTGACAAAGCTTCAATCACATAACGGGCTTTATTCGGTAAATCTTGCAACCTCTTAATTTTATCCCTGATGATAGGTATTCCCGTTAGAACACCCGTTTGAGCTTCTACTACGTTAGCAATTTGAATGCCATCATTATTAATCTCAAAGTAGCGGATTTCCTTGCTATGCTCGGAGCCACGTACTTTCATAATATTAATAGCGCGTCCCATTCTTCCTGATAATTCTAAATAGCGTAGTAAAATCACATTATCTACTACAAAAGATACCCCATATTCACTTAATTGAAATGGTCCAAACATTTCCGGAATTTCGTTTGTAAGTAGAGTTGTCACCCCTTGCAACTTAAATTTATTTACTAGGGCATAAATATAATCTTTGAAACGCACCTTGTCAGGAGTAGCAATTTCAATATCTTTGAGGGAATCGAGCATGACTCGCTTCGCGCCAATATTTTGGACAATTTCTTGTATTTTAGCTGCATGAATATCCGGTTGAATTTCCACAGAAGAACTATACAGATGTACCAATAACCCCTCTTCTTCCATAGCGACTAAATCCCAGCCAAAAGAACGGGCAATTCGTCGCAACTGTTGGGGATTTTCCTGAAACGTGACAATTACCCCTGGCTCTCCTTGGGCTATCCCAGCGGTAATTAAGTGCATTCCCAGTAGGGTTTTACCCGTTCCTGCACCCCCTGCAACCATGGTAGCAGAACCTTGGGGAAGTCCCCCTTCTAACATATTGTCTAATTCTGCAACTCCTGTAGATATCTTCTGAGTGGTAAATTCTACTTCACCGGAGATTTCTAGGGATTTAATTCGGGGATATACTGTTAACCCAGTACCGCTGATATTAAAGGGGTGTAAGCCAGTAAAATAATTTTCTCCCCGCAGCTTGAGAACATCTATATAACGCTGATAATGCAATCCTTGGGGATGATTGTGTAAGCGAATAATACCATCGGCGATCGCAAAAATTGGTTCTTGTTCAATCTCGTCTTGAGTATACTCTCCAATGAAAAAGGCAGTAACACCCCAAGTAGTTAATTGTACTGAAAGATCGTAGCCAAATTTTCGCACCTCCACAGAGTCTTTTGCCATGTCGTGAATAGCTTTAAAACTATCAATGGCAACTAAAGCTGGCTTATGCTCTTGAACGTGCTTAACAATTACATTGATAGCATCTTCAAGTCCTTTTTCGCGGATAACCTCACCAATATCGAGATAAGTAACCGCTGTGTTGACTTTTTCCGCGTCAAAAAAATCGAATCTTTGTAGATAATGTAGTAATTTGACTGAAGGTTCAGATAGAGTAACTAAATATAGTGCTTTTTTTTCGGGAGTGGCATTACTATAAAGAATTTGTTGAGTAAAAATAGTCTTTCCCGCCCCTGGAGGTCCTGTGATAATATTGATAGATAACTCAGGTATACCACCATTGAGAATACCATCTAAACCAGGAATACTAGTTGGTAGTTTACCTAAAGGTTTGCGTCTGGGATCGATCATATAAGTCTTTTTCCTTCAATTTCCTTCAAAAGCTGTCGTACAAGAATGTCCCCCGTCAACATCGCCAGAATATCAATTAGATTGGTAATTACTTCCTTAAGCGCTTCTCGCAAGACAGGTTTCTCTTCTTCTCCCAGATGTTGACGCAAAGTTTCAAAAGATACTCCAGAAGCAGTAGCCTCTAAATGTTGAATTAAAGGGTATTTTTCTGCCGTTAACACCAAAGCACGCTCCATAATTGCAGTTACCGTTACTCTTCCAAGAGTTGGTATGATTCGATTCCAAATCGTTTGCAGCAAGTCTTCGTAAATTTCTAAAACTTCCTCCTTACGAGCGATGTTCTGAGCGCGATTGACTCGCTCTTGAACAACTTTTTCAGCATTATCTGATTGTTGGCTTTTGTCTTCTGGTGCTGGATTTTGATTGGGATTGGTCATATATTTTCCCTTTGGGTGCTTCGATTGATGGACACCCATAAGATTTTTTTAGGAGAAAAAAATTCTCATGGGAACCCTTGACAGCAGCCAAACAAATTTTGACATTACTTAAGGTCTGGCAACTCGGCAGCGTTACAAATAGTAAAATCCTTGCCACAATACTTTCTTGCTTGAAATAACAACAGATTTTACTGTTATTAGCAGCATCACCCATAAATCGATCGCGAATTTTTTATTCGCTGTTTTTGTAAATTATTGCGTTTCCTGTGAGACTCCAAATTCTAAGTCTACAACTGAGCGTGGGAATATACTAAGAAATTGTTGCTGAAAAATAAATTTTTATTTCAAACTTTATTTTATCCGCAACTTTCAGATTCAAAATTATTGTTTAACTTAGTGCTCGCGGGGTGCTTGTCAAGGGTTCCCATAAGAATTTTTTTAGAAGAAAAAAATTCTTATGGGTGCCCGTCACCCCGTAAACAGCAAAGCTTAAATACCCAGAATTAATTGTTCGCTCTCTACAATTTATAAAAGCCTGATGAATCATTGTATTGATATTTAATAATATCTTGATGAT
>JBCBQE010001008.1:0-2679 GCA_039820385.1 Cyanobacteria bacterium J06635_10 | reverse complement strand
CCGTAACGCACCATTCTAATCGCAGTCAACAGTACAATGGTAGGGTGCTGTTACGGCTTGAACCTGTATTATTTGAGATTAAATTTTTGAGGCGGCCGTAACGCACCATTCTAATCGCAGTCAACAGTACCATGGTAGGGTGCTGTTACGGCTTGAACCTGTATTACTTGAGGTTAAATTTTTGAGGCGTAACGCACCATTCTAATCGCAGTACCATAACAGTCAACAGGGATAAGGATGGGGTTACTTATTTTGGGAGAATGAATTCTGCTTAGTACTTGATAACTGATAATTGTTAAAAATTCTACTGCTGGTTTACTGCACCAGAATTTTGGTTATTTGTCAATTTATTTAGTAAAGTCGCACTAGCTTCATTCAGCCCAATTAGTTCTACTTCTGCTCCATTACGGCGAAATTTAAGCACCGCTTTATCGAGTACCTCTACTGCTCCTTGATCCCAGAGATGAGCACTACTTAAATCAATGGTGACACTATCGACTGGTTCTGTAAAATCAAATGACTCTAGAAACTCATCTCTCGATAAAAAGAAAATTTGTCCGGCTACTTTATAAGTTTGATGAGAGCCATCTTTACTGATTATTTTATCAACAAATACTAACTGAGCAATTTTACGGGAGAAGAATACTGTACTCATAACAATTCCTACCACTACGCCAAGGGCAAAATTTCGAGTAAAAACTGTCACGAGCATAGTCGCTAACATCACGGCAGTATCCGTGCGGGGAATGCGGCGAATATTTTTGAACGAAGACCAGCGGAATGTCCCTATTGATACCATAATCATCACGGCTACTAATGCCGCCATGGGCATTTGCTTTACCCAATCCTGTAAAAATAAAATGGCAATTAATAGGAAAATTCCCGCTGCGAGGGTTGATAATCTCCCCCTTCCGCCAGATTGGACATTAATCACCGATTGTCCAATCATCCCACACCCAGCCATGCCGCCAAAGAAAGCAGTGACGATATTTGCAATACCTTGTCCTTTTGCTTCTTGGTTTTTATCGCTGGGGGTATCTGTAAATTCATCTACTAGGGAAGCGGTTAAGAATGAAGCTAATAAACCAACGATTGCTAAGGTTAGTGAATAGGGCAAAATAATCTGTAATGTTTCCAGATTCAACGGCACTTGAGGCAGAGCAAAACTGGGGAAATTAGTCGGTAACTCTCCCATATCTCCCACCGTGGGAACTTCAAGTTTCAGAGCGATCGCTGCGATTGTCATCACCGCCAGCGCCACCAAGGGAGAGGGTACTGCTTTGGTAAAGCGAGGTAAAATGTAAATTATCCCTAGGGAAAGGAGAGTCAATAGATATACGATTGGCCCAACATTTGTCAATTGGGGTAACTGAGCGAGGAATATTAACACCGCCAGGGCATTAATATAGCCAATCATCACCGCTCTGGGAATATATTTCATGTGCCGCCCTAGTTTTAGCACCCCAAACACAACTTGAAAGATTCCCGTTAAAAAAGTGGCTGCGAGTAAATATTGCAAGCCATATTCCTTAACTAAATCAATCATCAGCAGAGCCATTGCTCCGGTGGCAGCAGAAATTGAAGCAGGTCTACCTCCTAAAAATGCCGTCATTACTGCAATAATAAATGAGGTATATAGTCCAACTTTGGGATCTACCCCAGCAATGATCGAAAAGGCGATCGCTTCTGGAATCAATGCCAATCCCACCACAGCCCCAGCCATAATATCTTGCCGAGTGTTAAAAAACCACTCTCGCCTCAATCTTGTAACGTTCAAGCTTCCTCCTTGCACCTTGAAGAGTATATAATTATCAGTGCGTAATTAGCACTTACATTTAACCTATCTGTGAATATAATTCTGTAATTAATAATTCGCCGCTCATAAAGCTGGTTCTGCCTTGAAGAACATCTTTTACATGCAATTAAATGCAATACAAAGTTTATTGGTAAACTTAGAATGGGAAGGGCGGCCAATTCTATAAGAGTGTATTTTACAAAGACGGAAATTTGCTATATGCCATGCAGACAGCAGAGTATCCGAAGGCTGATCTAGATACCCATGTTTTCTACAGGAATAGTTGCAAAGGAATAGTGATGACTATAAGGAACAGAGTGCACCTTAAGGTGGACAATCCCAACCTTTTAAAGTTACCGAAGAGACTGTTAAAAGCGACATTATCTGAAACTACTTACTATTTAATAATTACAAGGACTTTTATTACGTAACGAAAGCATATCATAGCTTCTTTACAATTCGCAACAGAAGTTAATCGTAGCTTAGGCTACTGCTCTTTGGCAAGGAGTAATGAGTAATAAGTAAGAAGTAATGGATAAGAAAAAATCTTTGGGGTGGAGTGGCTTTATAGTAATTAATTAGTCACATATCTTGCGCCTTACGTGCAATTAGCTAAATCATAAATTTAATTCTTAAAAATAATACTATTTAATTGTCGTTATATTTTTAGTCTATTTTAATAGACTTTTGCTATTAGACTGGGACTTAGAGTCCCAGGCGGGTTAAAAAAATCAGATACATAGTAATTATTTTTACAATATTTTTTACCGAATTTTTCTACCCCCTCCACCCCCTCTACCCTACGCCACTTGCTACAACGGAACGCCAGTTGCTACAACGCGGCGGCAGTCGCTACAACGGAGGGAACCTCCGTGCACGCCGCG
>JBCBQE010001007.1:0-2694 GCA_039820385.1 Cyanobacteria bacterium J06635_10 | reverse complement strand
CTAGAACTATTCTTTGAGAAAAAATCAGGTTTATAATGCCTTTGTCTACTTAAAAATTCAGGTGTGGATTTTTGTAAAGGTGGAAGGTTTGCATGCTCGTTGACTCTAGAAGTCCTAATGTTGGTTTCCTTATGAGCAGAATCTTGGCTCAACCAGCGTTTCTTGCCTCTCAAATTTGATTTACGAATAGCAGCCATAATTTTTTAGGTTAAGAATACTGTACTTTAGAAAATCTGGTCAGAAATTGGATAGTAAGATTTATTGCCATATATCGGCCGACATATTGTACACCCGTTTTCAAATATTTGCGGAGATGGCTTCAATGGACTCGAATTTTTCCAGCGCTATAGTTTCACAATTAGTTCGCCGCATAATAGCATCTAAGGTATGAAAATACTCATCTGTCACAGATATTTTACTTCCATAACATCCTAATTTCTGGTATGATAGTTTTTCTTTAGCCCAAACCACTAAATTCACCTTCAAAGCGATCGATTTACAAGTATTTAACTCTCGTATTTACTATAAAAACGGCTTACGTAAGATTTAGTCAGTATAAAAATGAATATTTTTTTTGTCAAAGCTAATTGAAACTACAATATTTAAAAAAATCCTCAAATAAGGTATCGTATTCAACAGGCTAAAAATAGTTCTTGAATGAATTGGTGAAAGAGGAGTTATGAAAATTAAAATCTTTGGTTTTGCTTTGTTATTAGGTTTGGCTACAACTCTTGCAGCCTGCGAAGGTGGAGGAGAAAACCCTTCTACTGATACTCCCGCCACTGGCGAACCAACCGATGCTCCTGCTGCAGCTCCTGATGCTAAACCTACTCCAACTACTGCTCCGTAGTTGACTCAGGCACATAAACTACTGTCACTATTTTTTTGGAAGTTCGCTCTTCACAACTATCTGCGATCGTGGCAGTTGTGACATCTACTTTTCTTGGCTATGGCTTTCTCTATTAGCTTCGGTACATTGGTAGACCTGGTAATAATTATCAAGATTACCAGGTTTTTATGTGAGCTATTTTACTTAGATTTAAATAATAACCATGACATTACTGTAAGCATTCAGCGTTATTTATTGTAATTTTTTTTCACATAAAGACTCGAAATTTTTAAGGGTTTGGAAAATTCAATCAATAATTTCACTGTGCCTATACAAGCTTGGTTTTATACTCTTGCCCTCATAAAGTCTAAGTGCAAGATATCAATCGCGGAAGAATTATACATCCTCTATAACTTCTTAGTTAACCCATAACTGTCATTAAAATTACTTTTAATGCTAATATTTACCTATTTGTTACCAATTTTCAATGGTTTGGGATTGCTTCCTTAGGTGGCAATCACTATGATTACTTTATCCCTGAGTAAGTCCTAAACCTGCAAAAAATCAACAAATGAGGACATTAGAAATCAAAAGAATCTTTTTATTGATACTCTTAAGTACCGTAAGTACTATTTTGATACAATTATTTTTTTATCATAAAACATCTGTCATCGCACTACCCCCACCAGAGGATATTCCAGAAGAAATATTACGAACAGAAATTATTATAGAAGCGCGATCGCCAATTGATGGTAAACCCCTCAACCCTGCAGAATATGCTCAATTACAAGCCCAACTAAAAACACGTCTCTACCCTCCCAAACTTAGTCCCACAGTTAGGGATACGATATTTCTGCTGCGTTTACGCAAGATACTCAAAACGCTTTTTCCCTTTGTGGATTTTTAAAAAATTGGTTGTGGGAATAGTTTGGAGTTTGGAGTTATGATCTCGTGGAACTCACGGAGTTGGGAGTTGGGAACTCGCGGAGTTATGATTTTTTCCCATTTCCCATCTCTTTATTCCCATTCTCAACTTTCTTTTGCAATAAATGAGCAAAAATTACAAATAAATGTAAAGAATATATATAGATATACAAAAAGTAGATTCACTAATCCATAATATCCAACGAAATTAGCTCCATGTCTATGACCACTATTGCTCCAGAACAAGTTAACAGTATAATTTGGAACCAACACCATAATCCTTTTGAAATACTTGGTTCCCATCTGATAGAAAAGGATGGTAAAAGCGTTTGGGTTGTGCGAGCTTACCTACCTAATGCTAGCGATGCGTGGGTAGTTCTTCCAGAAGAACGGAAGGAAGAACACATGCAAAGCGTACACGATCCTCATTTTTTTGAATGTACGATAAATACTAAAGAATTAGCTAATTACCAGCTTAAGGTTAAAGAAGGAGACCAAGAACGGGTAATTTACGACCCTTATGCCTTCCCTTCTCCCACATTAACGGAATTTGACTTGCATCTGTTTCATGAAGGCAATCATCACCGGATTTACGAGAAATTAGGAGCGCATCCCACCGAAATTAAAGGTGTGAAAGGTGTTTGCTTCGCTGTTTGGGCACCGAATGCGCGTAATGTTTCAGTTTTGGGAGACTTTAACAGTTGGGATGGGCGCAAGCATCAGATGCGTAAAGGTTCCACTGGAGTGTGGGAGCTATTCATTCCCGAACTCAAAGTGGGAGAGCACTACAAATACGAAATCAAAAACTTCGACGGACATATTTACGAAAAATCCGATCCTTACGGTTTTGCTCAGGAAGTTCGTCCCAAAACTGCGTCTATTGTCACTGACTTAGATACTTATGAATGGGATGACAGCGAATGGATGGAAAAACGTCGTCA
>JBCBQE010001006.1:0-2695 GCA_039820385.1 Cyanobacteria bacterium J06635_10 | reverse complement strand
TAATAACTGCAAACCTGGACTGAGATTTTCGTAGTCTTTTTTGATTTGCAGTTATTAGAAGGTTTAATCAAATCCATTACCTCTTTAACCAGCATTATTGAAATTGATGAAGAAGAGCGCGAACGCAATTTTCAAAAAAACATCGCTATTTTTGGTATAAGCCTTGCTTCTGCTGGGCTAGTTGCGGAGACTTCTGATTACTTTGTAGAAGATATTCAAAAACTTTCGCTCGTCAAAAATTTACCTTTTTGGAAACATTGTTTGTCAGAACAAGTTGTTACTATATCAGACTGGACATTCTGTCCACAAGAAGGAAAACCAGACCCAACAGATGCGGTAGTTGCTATCACTGTAAGCATTCTTGTTGGACTAATTGTCGGAGCCTTGACTAGCTTATTTTTCAGTGCTAATGCAGCGATTCGTAAGCGTCGTCTTAAAAGCAATCGGACATCGTAATTTTAAACAGAAGTTTGTGTTATTGATTTGCCCCACGCAGGCAGGACTATTTCATTCTAAATGTACATCAAATGGTCGGTTTTCATTCACAAACTCGACAACCTCTACGCATATAATAAAATGAAGACGAAGGGACTTATTTAGGAGGATGTCTTCAAATAGCTCGACGCGGTTTGTTATGGGCTGTACAGCGAAAAATGACACTTACACAGATTGCAGAATATTTCTGTGCAAGCGAACAAATGGTTAAATTTCGCAGCAATCTAACTGGAGTTTAAATATAGATATTTTTATTTAAATGTCATCGAGTTAATTAGCACCAATAAAAGATTATTTTAAGATTTATAAATATGAGTAAAAATAGAGAACAACGTGCGGTAATCGCCCAAGAAACTGTTGATATTTTAAAAACAGGTTTTTACCAAAATCAGCAACAAGAAACGATCAATATTCAAGAATATCTAGAAGCTGCAATAGAAAATTCAATTCATTATTCTGGAGAAGATTTTTCAAAGGTATTTTCTCAATTACGTAAAAAACAAGTTGGAGAAAATCAAAATCAGATAAAATTTGAGATAAATAACGAAACTACTTTAAATGCTGCGAGTAGGTTAGTTAATCAAGAAGCTTTTGAAAAAGTACTATGTTTGAATTTCGCTTCTGCAAAAAATCCCGGTGGTGGATTTTTAAATGGTAGCCAAGCTCAGGAAGAAAGTCTAGCTAGAGCAACCGGGCTTTACCCTTGTATTTCTCAAATGACGGCGATGTATGAGAAAAATAGGAATTATTCTTCGTGTCTCTATTTGGATGATATGATTTACTCGCCGCAAGTGCCGGTTATTAGAGATAATTATGATAGATTATTAGATAAACCATTTTTAGCCTCGATTGTGACAGCACCTGCAGTTAACGCTGGTGTGGTGAGAAAAAAAGGTAAAAAACAAGAAATCAAGCAAATTGATACTACAATGTTGCAACGTACAGAAAAGTTGTTATCTATTGCAGCAATTAAGGATTACAGAGTTTTAGTTTTAGGAGCTTGGGGATGTGGTGTATTTAAAAACAATCCCGAAGATGTGACAAGATATTTTCATTATCATCTAGTAGAAAATCCTCAATTTAGCAGTTTCTTTGAAAAAGTTGTATTTGCGGTTTTGGATAATACTAAAGACAAAAGCGTTATTAATGCTTTCAGAAACAGGTTTTAACGTCGCAATACCCTATAAGGGTATCGCTACATTTACAAAGCCTGCCAACCCAGGCTGGAAATCCTCAAGCCTGCCCAGGCAGGCTTTGCTTCTGTAGCCCCAGGCTTCTAGCCTGCGGGCGTTTATCTTTATATCGCGATATTGTGGTTATATTTTCTCCTACTACTCTGGCAAGCCAACAAACTTTTTCTCCCCCCTCTCCCCCCTCCCTTCCTATCCCAATTCCCTCAATCCACATAAACCAACTGATATTTCCCCACTCCACCAATAATGCGATGGGGTTGCGATATCTCCAAAACTTTTTTTTCTGGTATCCAAGCGTAGTTAGAAGCGGAAAGTTGGGAAAGTTTCTTTAATTGTTTTCCATGATTAGGCGTGTAAAAATTCAGCAATACTCCAGTTTTACCGCCAACATCAACAAAGTTAATGGGATGATTTTGCAAAATTTGAGTAATTTCAGGTTGTTGTAAAAATGCTTTGAAATCAGGGTTATAGTTACTAAAAAAA
The DNA here is from genome assembly GCA_039820385.1 of Cyanobacteria bacterium J06635_10. Lineage (GTDB taxonomy): Bacteria > Cyanobacteriota > Cyanobacteriia > Cyanobacteriales > Nostocaceae > Rivularia. The sequence continues at coordinate 524 of JBCBQE010001006.1, read as the reverse complement.
CCAAAACTACCAGTCACAGCTAAACTCAGCCAACTAGAAATTAACCAAACACCTATCCAGTAGTGTGCTCTAATCAACTTTTTACCAAAGCGACAACGAGCAATCCAAACTAAAGGTAAAATTAACCAACCCAAACCCAAGACTAAACCAATAATTGCATAATTACGAATTTCGCCATCACTATCGCTTATCCAAAAAACAACCGTACCTCCTAACACAAGTAAAATACCCAGCGCACCAAAAGCATAGTTTATAGTTTGTAGAATACGACTGTAGGATAAATATACGGGGATAGAATGAAAATTAGAAAACAAGGGCATATTTTGTATTTCTAATTTTTCTGTCTCCTTATCCCAAAGCTTTGCCAACCAATTCAAACCTACAGCAGCAAGTAAAGCAATAAAAGGATATAAACAAAGACTGTAGTGAGATAATCGAGTTGAAAAAATACTAATCTCGATAAATAAAATTACCGGAAAACCTATCAATATTGAAAAATATTTAAAATCATCATCCGTATTTTT
>JBCBQE010001005.1:0-2695 GCA_039820385.1 Cyanobacteria bacterium J06635_10 | reverse complement strand
CATCAGGAAAGTAGTAGTAATTGACTTTTCCTGATGCTGTTTTCTTCGAACATGCACATTCCCGTAATTTGGCTTTTCGGTTGGCGAAAGGAAATATTGTATGCAATATCGATGCAGATAACTTCAGTGGAAAAAATTTTGCTGACTATGTATCGGCTGTCTTTAGTAAAAAGGATGTATTTCTTCGTGGTCCTAATGGTAAAGGGCTTGGTGGCCGAATTTGCGTTAGGAAAAAAGATTGGGAAGCTGTTGGTGGGTACGATGAACGCCTGAAAAATTGGGGACATGATGATGTAGATCTGGCAAATCGATTAGGTATGATCGGCTTACAACAAGAAACAATACGTCTTAAGAGATATTGTAGAGTTATTAAGCATGATGACGAGCTTCGGACACAGTATCATTCAAAAAATAAGAGTGAGAGCAGTAACCAGAACAAGGACGTATGCAATGAAAATTTAAGACTTAGAATAATTAAGCCTAATGGTCAGTCTTTTGGCAAAGGTCGTGTACAAAAAAACTTTTCAGAATGGATTGAAGTCTAAGATATATAAATTCGGTTCTTCTGTTTCTGTGCTTGAAACGATATGTCAATGTAAAAACACTACTGGGTACACGACTGAAACGCTCTAATCGTCTAGCATGAAAATTTGTCTTCTTGGTTCAAAGCTTAAAGAGCCGTAAACTCATTCATACCAGAGAAATTCTGAGGTTGTTAGGTATGCTTAAAAAAAAAATTATCTTTGGAGGAGGGCTACATAGAAGCGGCACTTCTCTCTTACATGAAATACTTCGTTCTCATCCTGAAGTTAGTGGTTTTGAGAACACAGGAGTTCCTGAGGATGAAGGTCAACATTTGCAGACTGTATATCTACCGGCAAAAGCATTCGGCAGGCCTGGCAGTTTTGGTTTTAATAAAATGGCTTTCATGGATGAAAATCATCCTCTAGCAACAGAGAAAAGTTCAGAGAAAATATTTCAAGAGTGGAGCAAGTATTGGGATCTAAATTGTCAATTTCTTATAGAGAAATCTCCTCCCAATTTGTTAAGAACTCGCTTCTTGCAAAAGATTTTCCCGAATTCTTTTTTTATCATAATTCTTCGACATCCAATTGCTGTTTCCTATGCAACCAGGAAATGGTCAACGGAGCGTGTCACTATTCTTCTCGAACATACTCTAAGATGCTATGAGCAATTTCGGAAAGATATGCCCTATTTAAGTAATGTTTATGTTCTGCGATACGAAGATTTCGTGGCAAATCCAAATCAAATTGTTCACGATTTGTTTACTTGGCTCGATCTTGAGCCTATTAAATTAGATAGGCAGATCAAACAGGATGTTAATAGCAAGTACTTTGATGCATTTATGACTGATCAACTTACTCTAAGGAGAAGACTGGATTTGATTTTGCAAGGCTCTTTGCGCAGATTTGAAGATAGGGCAAATATTTTTGGGTATAGTCTCAAAAGTTTAGAAGATCTTTTAGAAGTTAGCTGGCTAGGAGCATCCAATAGGCTCTTTAGTTAAAGTTTTTGTCCTTCGTTGTTTCATATAGTTACTATTCCATCGCAAAGCTATGTCTAGAAGGAAAAAATCAAGCATATACTGAAAAAGAAGAGAACAGAAATTTGTCTGCTAGCGATAAGCAAGTATCATTCTCGGTTGAAGAGTTGACTCAAGATTTTGCGCAGACTCGGGGCTGGGAAGTCAGCTACGAGCGATTGTTTCATGACAAAACCATGATTAGCCTCTACTATGAAGACCTAGTAGCATCACCTGAAATCGAGCTCAAAAAAGTAACTGATCTATTAGGTGTCAGGTTCACGAACTTAAAGGCACAACATCGCAAGCAGAATTCTGAAAGCTTGCCAGCATTGGTTACCAATTATGGTGAACTCAAGCAAGCTTTTCAGTTAAGTCAGTGGGCCTCTTTCTTCGAGAACTAGCTTTATGAAGCTAATCTGACAGCTTATTCTTACAGAGAGTCGTTTGCTGTTTGTGACTTTAAACTTACCGTCTGTACCGGATAGAGTAACCAAATTTCTTCAAAAGGCTTCTTAGCCTAGCTCAATGCTTCAAGAGAAAATCAAATGAAACCAAACTATCTTGTTATTGGCGCCCCAAAGTGTGGCTCGACTACTCTCTCATCTCTTCTAGCTGCTCACCCAGAAATATATATGGTTCCTCATGAAGTAGGTTTTTTTGCATTAGATGAGAAATACAAAAAAGGTATTAGTTGGTATGAAGAGCTATTTTTGCCGGGAGAAAATTTAAAGTGTATTGGAGAAAACAGTAATTACTATACGATGAAGGAAATCTATCCTTTGGCTTTTGAAAGACTCTTAAATTATTTCGATATCAAAAATCTTAAACTTATATATATTGTGCGGAATCCATTGGAAAGAATAGAATCCTTCTGGATTGAAAAGCGCTCTCATGGTGGCGAAGATGTACATTATGACTTTAATATTGCCGTCAAGAAGAATAGAGATTGGCTGCTTGATGTCTCAAATTATTGGCGACAGCTAGAGCCTTTCAGGAAGCATTTTTCAGATGAGCAAATTCTTGTGATGTTCTTAGAAGATTTAAAGGTTGATCAATATCAAACAATGTATGAGTGTTATTCTTTCTTGGGTGTTGATCCAAAAATCGCTTCAAACCTGTCAAGTGAACGCCTAAACCCCTTTGAGAAAA
>JBCBQE010001004.1:0-2695 GCA_039820385.1 Cyanobacteria bacterium J06635_10 | reverse complement strand
TCATGCAATAGGAATAAGGGTTTGAGGGTAATTTACATTCTGTAATATAGCTTGGTTTATTTGTGCCGACTTACTTACAACTGCTTTTTTAAAGATTGTAAAGAAGCCCAACGACTATCAATAGGTTTACTTTCTGTTTCAATATCTTGATTTTGTTCAATTCCAGGACAATCTCGATCGCATAACTGACGCTGAGGAATTTCTAAACACATTTGCTCGTATAACCAAACACTGGGATGAAAATATCCCTCTGGTGATAAGGTTTCTACCAACTCATCTAAAGGGACTTCTCTCTCTGCGAGAAATTCTTCCTCAAGGTTAGCAGTTTCTTGTAACCAAATAATTTCTGATATATCAACACAAACGCGATGATTGTATTGTTGCAAGCAACGATTGCAGGTTAAAGTCATGATTGCTTCAGCATTTGCCGAAACTTCTAAATAATTACCGCAGTGCTGCACGCGAATCTTACCGCGAACTGGCGTTAAAGTATTTAAATCTAGTAGAAATTCTTTAACTTCTATTTCTTCTATAGGTTTTGACGCTTGAGCAAGCTGGGGAATATAAATTGCGTCCATATAATTTGCCGTTGACTGATTATAAATAATGCCAAAAGGAATAAAAGGATAGGTTACAATTTCTGAAAAAATTGACAAGCTTAGGGTCGAAAATACTGCAAGACAACATAGAAAACTAGTTTATAAACCCTCTTCCTTTTTCTTTGAAACAATTCAAGGACTTTAAAACCAATTAACTTATCCTGAAGGGCGGCATCTCTCAAAAAAAGCCTATTAACATATTTTTGCGGAAATTGTAACCCATTTTTTAAGGCGATCTATGAGGGGAAAGAAGTTTTCAGGTATTCCTTGATATATATCCCAACCTCTATTTCCCGATTACCATGGTGCTGGACGCACAACCAAATGACGGTGTGGTTCTTTACCTTGGCTGAAGCTTTCTAAATCTTCAAAGTCCTTTAATACAGTATGGACTTGACGACGTTCGGCCGAACTGAGGGACTTTACTTCCACTTCTCTTCCGGTAGTACGAACTCGATCGATTATTTCTTCTATCATGTTGCGAATTTCGACTGACCTAGCCGCGCGGTAGCCGTTTAATTCTATTGTATAGGATGCTTGTTCCTCAGTTTCTTGGTTTAAGTTAAGAATAGAATTTGCTAGATACTGAATTGCATCTAGCACTTTACCATCGCGTCCAATTAAAGTTTGGATTTGATTGTCATTTAAATTGGATTCAGAAATTGTCAACCAATAGCTATTAAGAGAAAGTGGATCTCTTTGTCCTAAGCTATTTTCCTCTTTACTGCTTTCAATCTCCACAGAGAACCCGGATAATTGCAGCAGTTCTTTTAACCACTGCTCTCCGCGCAGCATCCGACTATCGCTCATCATTAGCTTGTTGCTTTCTTTTTGGTACTTTTTGGCTCAAAGGGTAGCGCTTTTGCCTCTGCGCTTAGAAGTTCTTTTTCTTGTGCGTCTACAATCTTTTGTATTTCTTCAGGTAAAGGCTCCCTCGAAAGGATGTAGGTTTGTAGGGTTTGGAAAATATTACCAATTACCATATACATCAATACCCCAGCAGGTAAGGGGAAGAATAAAAACATCCCGGAAAATAGAACTGGAGTAATTTTACTTACTGCATTTTGCTGTGCATTATCACTTGAATTGTTTTGTCCGGAAATTAATTGGCTCACATACAGCGAAACTCCGAACAATCCAATCATTGAGACGATATCCCAATGAATTGTGCCATCATCATCAAATGCGCCGACTCTACCCAAAGCGTCGATAAACAAAAATCCCGTATCTGCAGCTAATCCGGGAATATTTCCCTGAATAGTTACATCTCCGGGTTGTAAGGCTTCTATGTTACCTTCAGCATCAATACCGATCCGTTCTGCTCCTTTAGTTACTTTCCATTGAGGAATTAACTTATTTGCAGTTTCGGGGTGTTCTTCCAACAATTCGTCGAATGGCTTCCCATCTACTGTTTGATACTGAATCTTGGTGTGTTCTCCCACGGCGAGCTTATTTCCTCCGGGAAGAATCGCCGACACTTTTATGCGATCGCCTTCATCTATGTAAATATTTTGCGGTTTCGTGGCGAATGCTGCTGGTTGAATTCGTTCGATTTGTTCCCTAGGAATAATTTGTAAGTTCACATTGGAGTTGGCAGTCGCAAAAGGCGAACCCCGTAAAGTTGCAAAAAGTGCTAGTAATACAGGCATTTGCAAAAGCAAGGGGGCACAACCAGCTAGTGGATTGCCAAATTCTTTTTGAACATTCATCATCTCCTCTTGCTGCTTCTGCGGATCGTCTTTATATTTCTCTTTGACTTCTGCCATCCGCTTCTGCATCATCGGTTGCACAATCTTCATCTTCCGCATATTGCGTATTGAGCCTGCACTCAAAGGGTAGAGTGAGAAGCGGATAATTAATGTTAGAGCAATAATCGCCAATCCGTAACTCGGCACAATACCATAGAACAAGTCTATGATTGGCAGCATTACATTGTTCGAGAGGAACCCAATACCAAAGTCCATTATTTTGAATTCAACCCTATAGACACTAAATTAACTGAATCTAATTTATCTGAATCCCCATAAAAAATGCGACTAGCTATCCTACGGATAGCCGCACATTTTTTTAGTACCGATTGTACTATCGGTGAACTA
>JBCBQE010001003.1:0-2701 GCA_039820385.1 Cyanobacteria bacterium J06635_10 | reverse complement strand
AAGATGCGCCGAATTTAGCCAACCTAGGTTGGCTTTGTAAAGGTAGCTCCACTCTTCTAGAGTGAGAGCGATTAAGCGCAACCTCATACAGAATTGGTATTAGATAATTAAATTACTTCAAAAGTAATTGACATCGCTGCCATTTGATTTGTATTAATTCTTTTAACTTTGTAGTCTGCTACCATAAGACCTCCTTTATTACGATTACTTTCTGATAAATCTTCAAGTAAATTATCAACAACTTCTATAGGTTCATCAGGAGTAATCGGTCCTCTACTATTTCCTCCCCGCAATGCTATAGTCTGCATCGCTAATAAAGCATTTCTTAAAGGTTTAGTACTAGCAATAATTAAAGCTTCTGCTACACCTAATGGTTCTTGTGTTACTAAAGAAAAACTACTATTATTCGGCTCAGGTACTAGTAATTTTTGTCTGGCTTTCACTCGCATAACTTCATCTGTTGTTGCCCATTGATTGGGAAAAATTACATGCATTTCACCTGTCGGTTCAATCATCAATATGGTGAAATAAAGGTCGTAATTTTCATTATTAGTAATCTCAAACTTAACTGCGGTTCCTAATGGTAACTTTTTGATATCGGAAGGCATTTTTGGAGTAGGGCGATCGCCAACAGAACCTTTACCTACACCTCTTGTCAAGGTTTTATTAACTCTAACTGTGAAGGTTTGAGCAAGAAGTTCGCTGCCATCTTCTCGTTTCATTGAAGCACCTACGTCAAGCTTAGATGAATCTACATTCAAGGTTAATTTCACTAGATATACAGCAAGTAGCGATTTAAACTTTGGTTGCAAACGTTTTATAGCTTGTTTCGCGCTCTCCCCAACTGCATCAAAGGAACCAGGAATAATTTCTAAGCTAGGAGAGAATAATCCAATACTATTAATAGGGGGAATTTTGGCTATCTTCTTGTTTTGAAAATCCTTGTAATAAGCATTCGTCATCCGCCCTAAAATATACTGCACTTCTTTTTTGTGCAGAGGTATTGCTTCTAGACGTTTAATAGTTTCTAATGCTTGTTTAGCTGCTTGAGTATCTTTACCTAAAGAAGGATCGAGTCCGATAGTTAAGGAAATGTCATGGGCTATTACCCGCATTTTCTCTTGTAAAAGGCTTCCTCGTTTAGCATTTCCTTGCAGTTTACCTTTAGCTTCTAATCCATTACGCGATTCCAGTTCAACTTCTCCTTGTGGCTTTCCTTCGGAATCTATAATGTTTAAAACTGCACCTCTACCAAAAGCCGTTATGTTTTGTGGATGAACACCACCTATCCATACTTGTGCGCGATCGCCTTCTACTCCCAAAATGACAGCTTCTGCTGGAGGCATTTGTTGTTCGATAAAGTAAATTGGGCTTTGAGCATAACTGCTGCCCGGTTTTACCTCAAATATTGGTTTTTGGTTGTAACCCTTTCTATCACTAAACACACTTACACTACGAGCCACATTTACCATTACGTTACTTAATGGTTCGCTTGTTGTCTGTTGCCATAGATACTGAGTCAATGCATAAGTGAATGCACCAAAAGTTTTATCATCGATATAGGCATCAACAGCCAATTGCTTGTCTTTTCCACTAGCAATGCCTACTCCTTTAGCAATGCCTTTTCTCCGACGTTTAATAAATTCTTCTCGCGATAGATTTAACTTTGATAGCCACTGACGTTGGTACTCATACTCAGCAGGAGTAATTTCACTCATTTTCCCTCTTGAGTCTGTAGCCGTACGCACGACATAATTTCCACGGAAACCACCTCCTGAATGACAAGCGTCTAAAATTGCTGTCACATTTTCCGTTTGCAATGCGTACATTAGTAAAAATAACGTGTGTCCCATGATATCTTCTTGTACCTCACTATTAGAGGAACTATATCCAGAATCCATAGGAACTAGCGTACTGTTAAGCCCATTAGGGTTGTCTTTATCTGGATCTTCAACTTGCCCACCATGCCCTGAAAAGTGAAATACTACTACATCACCAGGTTTAGCTTGTTTAATCAAATGTTCTTCAAATCCAGTTAAAATACCTTGCCGAGTAGCTTGTGAATCCGTGAGCGTAAGAATGTCTTTGGGATGAAAACCAAAACGGTTGATCAGTAGTTGTCGCTGCATATCAACATCATTCACACAACCCTGGAGTGGATACATATCACTGCTATATTCATTAATTCCTACTAATAACGCTAATTTACGGTTCGTACCTTGTGCTAAAACACTACCGTATTTATTTGCTTGATGGAAGATATCGTATTGACTTAAACCCAAAGCTGCTAAAGCTGCTCCAGTAGACTGCAAGAAATGACGACGTTTGATGCGAGACATAGTTGGTTACAGTTTTAATTTTGACGTTGATATTTAAAAATTGCTCAGAAAAACCTTCCATACTTGGATTTAAGGCAAATCTCAAGTGTTTTAGAATTTAAGATTTTAAAACATAGGCCGCGTTGATTAGTTTGCGAGAATACAACTAATTATGTATATCTCTCATCCGCGAGTAATTATGCAAGAATTTATATCAGTGAACAGTCAACAGTCAACAGTCAACAGTGAGCAGTCAACAGTGACAGTGAACAGTTAGGAGTTATAAGTTACTCCCCCCGGGGGCCCCAGGGGCGCCGGGGCCCCCCGGGCCCCCCAGGCGCGCGGGGCCGGGGGGGGAGGGGGTGGGGGGGGGGGGGGGGGGG
>JBCBQE010001002.1:0-2702 GCA_039820385.1 Cyanobacteria bacterium J06635_10 | reverse complement strand
TAACTCCTAACTCCTAACTCCTAACTCCTAACTCCTAACTCCTAACTCCTAACTTATTAGATAAGTGTTTAACCAGATATGATATTAGAGGTTAGGAGTATTGGATTCTGGGTCAGTAACTCAGGTCGTGCATACACTGAGCTTGCCGGAACCAAACCAGGCAACGTAAGTATTGACTAGCTCATTGAGCCGCGGCTCGGTAAAGACTTCCGGATATTTCCCTAGTATCCCCTTCGGGGACGCTACACGAACGGATTATTTCTAAAACTGTTTGGTCAGTTGCTTGATCGAGAGGACATCTTAGTCGCGGTGAGCGAAGGGACTTAAACTTATACACGAAGGATTATCTCTTTATGCGGTGCGATTCGTTGTTTAGGGAATCACGGTAATCAGCCCGTAAATACCTAAGCCAGTGAAACTTAATCACCCGGTTAAGCACTGAACTCTTAGATTGATGTAGGTGAAAGTCCTACCCGCTAGATTCAAGCGTGACTCCAGAGGCGGCCCACACCGAACAAGCTCGGTTCTTGTAGAGTGAAGCTGGGAACAGGGCACAATCAGACGGCTGTTATGAGCTGACACTGGTGCTAAAAGGGAGTTCCCACGGTGAAACAGAGCCTAAAAAAAGTAACTTAAGAGAAAACAAGGCATAACACAAAACCTTGATTTTATCGGAGCTTATACCCGCTGCACTATCGCATAGGTAGCAGCAAGAATCTTGGGTATCCGATGGTTAAAATGGCTACACCTAACGGAACGAAAAGACATCTCATACTGATATGTCATCGTCTAAGGGAACGAATAAAAACGAGTCAAAGGTCATGAGAAGGTCGAATCTCATGTAGGTAAGACGAGATACGGAACTCCTTGGACTCGGGTAGGATGCGGCGTAATTGCTGCAAGGTATTCAGAAAACACTTAATGGGAGTAGAGCATGATTAGGCACAGTAAAAATACTAGTGAATCTTGGAAAAATCTAAACTGGAAGAAATTCCGCAAAGATTTATTCCGCCTACAAAATCGAGTGTTCAAAGCTGTTCGAGCAGGAGACAAGCGGAAAGCTACGTCACTTCAAAAACTTATTCTGAAGTCCAAAGCGGCTAGATTTTTAGCGATTCGTCAAGTAACTCAATTAAACGCAGGAAAAAAGACAGCAGGTATAGATGGTAAGAAATCACTCAATTTCAACGAGAGATTTGATCTCGAAGAGCTTCTGAAAAGCAACAGTAATAACTGGCACCATCAGAAACTACGAAGTATCCCCATACCAAAAAAAGATGGGTCTACCAGAATACTAAAAATCCCCACTATTGCGGATAGAGCGTGGCAATGCCTCGTGAAATACGCTCTAGAACCTGCCGCGCGTTGCAACCTTTCATGCAAGGAGTTTTGGTTTTAGACCTGGGCGCTCAGCACATGATGCACAAAAAATCTTGTTCAACAACCTAAACTCTAGCTGTAAAGGAATAAATAAACGAGTCATAGAACTTGATATTGAAAAATGCTTTCTCCCAAAGGGAGACGCTTCGCGAACGATAGGATAAGCCACAAATCCATCATGGAAAATCTAATCTCCCCAAGGGAGATCAAGACGGGTATATTCCGATGCTTAAAAGCAGGAGTAAACCCAGAATTCCCTGCACAAGGAACGCCCCAAGGCGGTGTAGTAAGTCCACTTTTAGCGAATATTGCTCTCAATGGTATTGAAGGAATTCATAAATACCACAGCATTAGTGGTAGAAAGATATCCCAAAATACAAGAAAAAGAGACATCGTTGAACCTTCCGTGCGATATGCCGACGATATGGTCATAATTCTCAGACCAGAAGATAACGCACACGAGATACTAGATAGAATCAATAAATTTCTAGCTAAAAGAGGAATGAAAGTAAGTGAGAAAAAGACAAAGATAACTGCTACGACAGATGGATTTGATTTTCTGGGCTGGCACTTCAAAGTACAAAGCAACGGAAAATTCAGAAGTACGCCCTCAGTGGAAAACTACTCAAAATTCCGTAAGAAAATCAAGGAGATTGTCAATAACTCGAACTATGGTTCTAAGGTAAAAGCCGAAAAGCTTGCACCAATAGTCAGAGGATGGAAAAATTACCACAAGTTCTGCAAAATGTATGGATCAAGGTTCTCGCTTTGGCACATCAATCACAGAACATTCAAGGTATTTAAGAAGGAAACCAAGAGCACAAGAGAATCAGCGATAGCGCTGACTAAAAGAGCGTTCCCAGATGTTCCTTACTCCGAAAACAAGCACGTAAGCGTCAAAGGAGAAAAATCACCTTTTGACGGCGACATAATATACTGGAGCAAACGCAACAGCAAATTATACGACGGGCACACCTCTAAAGCCCTCCAAAGGCAAAACCATACGTGTGTAGAATGTGGTCTAAAGTTTACCAGTGAAGAACGGGTAAACCTACACCACATCGATGGTAATCATAGCAACTGGAAAATAAAAAACCTAGTGGCTATACACGAGTCATGTCATGATTACATCCACATGAAGCAAAAAGGTAATCCTTAAGAATATCGGGAGCCGTGTACAGTGAAAGCGGTACGCACGGATCTAAGTGAGAGGTGCCCCGGATAATACCGGGCATCGACTCAACCTGTACCAGTATTAGATTACGACGGGAAGCCATTGATGCCAACAAAGCCAAGTAGGGCTAGGCGATGGATAAAAGAAG
>JBCBQE010001001.1:0-2704 GCA_039820385.1 Cyanobacteria bacterium J06635_10 | reverse complement strand
TATAATATTAGTGCTCTTGTTAATAAACTATTATCCCATCTTTAAGGCTTGGTTAACTCAGATCGAGTTTTACTTGGGCTTTTTACAGTTAATCGAGGAAACTATGTAATAATTTCCATTGCCTACTGAGTTATGAATTTAGATTTTGAGATTGACACTGTAGCTTTCCTACAAGGGTTTCGGCTATCTATAAAATTTGATTCATACTCATCAAGTACAACGGCAAGATTTTTAATTGACGGGCACCCATAAGAATTTTTTTAGAAGAAAAATATTCTTATGGGAACCCTTGACTATTTCACGTCAGTATGGAATCAAAGCATTTCTGCAATAATATTTAGGGTTGTGTATGAAACTTGTACAATCGAACTTATCTTAGTCAACATATTTTATTATCAATAAGCCCTGTTTGATGAAAAATGTGTTTTTCTAGTAGTCTATCAAGAGAACGGCAGCAGGGTGTGATTGACTTCTCCCGTGCTTGAAACGCACGGGATTCTAAGCGGATGCTACTACGTGGTCTAAAGACACAGGTAGTAGCGTTTGCTTACGATATTTCTTCTTCAGATTTTGAAAAATATCATATCGTTTGGGGTCAGTCAAAGCTCCCCTTTTAATTAATTCATATGCAATCAAAGCTGTGAGCGGTTGAGAGAAAATTTGATCTGCAACCTTTCTTAAAATATTACACGCGGCGTTAATATCGGCATGGATTAATTGCCCGCTCTTGGTGCGGTACATATCTCTGCTGATTCTTTTACCTGATGGCTTCCATTCTGCGGGTTTTGCACCGTATTGATGTAATTCATCATTATCGACAAAAGATGCTTTCGACGTATACTCCTCACTGGTTTTAAAGAGTCTAATCCCATACTCAGGACATAATTCTTCTAATCTTTTAATTAACCTAGCAGTCGGCATATTAACAACTTCGTAGTTGTTCTTTTTACCAAGGTTAATCCACAGCTTGTTACCTTCATTCCATCCAATTACTAAATTACCGATACCATCCTTTAAACATCGATTGACCACAAAACGTGCTGCCTTATTAACCGCGTCCCTTACCTGTAAGTTATATTTTGCAGTTAACTTATCAAGGTAATCATCCCAATCAAAATTAACCTTACCTTGCTTGTATTGCTTAACTTTGGTCTGATACTTCCAAATTGCGGTTTTTAGCTGTGGCGCTTCTACGATAAAACTTTTACCTTGGGTCGTAACTGCAGATAGCCAAAACTTTACGCCGTGGTCAAGGGCTCCCATGAGAATTTTTTTCTCCTAAAAAAATTCTCATGGGTACCCGTCAATTGAAAGTGCGTGATTGTAGTTTAGATTCGGATTATGAACAATTTCTTGCTTACCGTCATCCAAAATCCAATCTATCCACCATTCCCCGCGACTTGGACGTACTCTTATTTGAGCGATCTTGTCAGGTTGTAAGAAATCAGGCACATCAATCCAAGTGCTACAAATCATGCTATCTTTTGCCGACTTGCAAACAGGTAGTTTTACACGACCATCCAAAAAGGTTAATTGTAAGGTAGGAAATGTTAAAGATGACAAACCACCATGTTTTTTGTATCTAGGTATTCGTGGGCGGTCAACTTTACCGTTAAAAAATCCATCAACCAACCTGTTATAACTTTTAATCTCTTGGTCCAATACCTTTAATACTTGCTGTGCCCCTTGGGCTGCGATACCTGCATAATGTTTATTTTGCTTTAACAGCTTATCTAAGGTAGGATAGGCGATGCCTAGTATTTTTCTTGTCTTCCACCCGCACTTTAAATCATCTCCGCGCCAGTATAAATTAAACGCTCGATCTTCTTCTAAACGTTTATAGTGCTGCTGCTTTACTAAATACAATGCACTATTATATAGACTTAATGCATGCTGACATTGTTCGCTCCAGAAAGTCTTTTGCTCCGAAGTAAACTTAATTTTGATTGGTAATGTCTTGTACAATCTTGACTCACCTATTTACCCTTGCTAGCATGTCATTAGTATACTTATATGTTCTAATTATGTCAACAGGTAAAGGTCAAAAAAGAGTAAAAAATACTCCTGTCTTATATAATGAAATTAAAAAGCAGCGAGGGTTGATGTTAACCCCTACCGCTTGGGAAAAGCTATGCAATACAGCGAGACATCAAGATATTAGTGTTAGTGAATTGGTAGAAAGAATGGCTAGGGGACTGGATGGTTAAAACCATCCGTGTCGCTTATATCCCAGGCCTAAAGACTCTGGGTTTTACGCATACCGCATTATTTCTTATAAGTGAGAATTGTTTTCTTCCGCTCTCTCCTTATCCAGGGTTTTTAATCAAAAAGACTACTTGTTTAGTCGTTAGCAATAAACTCAGCTTCTGCTCAAGGTAAATAGTTGTACTAGTAGTTTGGTAACTCATGAGTTCCCACTCGATCCGTTTTTTCTCCCCCAGCTTGCTTTAGCTATCGAAGCTCCCTAGTGAAGCCCTTAGGCAATTTTAGCTTGTGAGAGTACTAGGGGAACTTATACTAATTTGAATTGAGTCAACTTGACAAATTGAAAAAAATCATGAATGCGATAGTGCCCTAAAACAAACATATTTTAAATTGCAACTTTTATAAAGTACCTATCTTTACATATTTTTTTCAGTATGTTTAATTTTCTCTTAAAGGTAACTTGTCTATCTTTTGACACATTAGGAAATCAAACAAAATG
>JBCBQE010001000.1:0-2710 GCA_039820385.1 Cyanobacteria bacterium J06635_10 | reverse complement strand
CTCAGGAGTTGGTCCACCTATGGGAAAATCAGGCTCAACAGGAATTGGTTTATCTATAATCAGAGTGTCGGTGTTTGTATTTAGTTCGGCCATACTAATTCTCCTGGGGTATTGAAATCTAAAAGGGATATTTATTTTCCTACTTTTTCACTTTTATTTACCGCCAATCCTTAGGAAATTTAAGTTCCTTTATCTGTAAAATAACATCATGAAAGGCTAAGCAAAATATCAATTCATTTTGCTAAATCATGTTGTATTTTTTTTATTACTATCAGCTAATAAATAAAATCTGGAGAAAAAATAATCCCTGAATCATTCTCCCGCCAGTTAGACCACTTTTAGAAATTAATACTACTTTCTTTACAAAAACTTTATACACATAATTACCAAGCTCTAGTGTTTTAACTGAATATAAATAACCTAATAGTTAGCATTATTACATTTGTTTAGTATTTCTAAAGTATTAGTAAATCTATCATTAGAGGATTATTCTTCAGTGATTATGTCTAAAGATAGATTTTTATGCCTGTCTTTAAAATTACTAAAAAAGGTAGTTAATATATTCTTTATAATCGATATTTATTAAGAATATGTTGTTTTTGATGAATTAAATATCACTATAATGCAAAAAATGCAAGAAAAAGCAAAAAACTTAAATAAAAGGGAGAGATGAAAGCTTCTCATAAGCCAAGAGTAGTAATAATCGGTGCTGGTTTTGCTGGTGTAGAAGCTGCAAAGAAGCTAGGTAAACATGGAGTCAACGTTTTAATAATTGACCGTCATAATTATCACACCTTTATCCCGATGCTCTACCAAGTTGCCACCAACTTACTTTATCCCCATCAAATAATTTATCCTTTGCGTAGTTTATTTAGAGGTTTACCAACGGTAAATTTTTTGCTTGCGGATGTAAAAGAAGTTGATTTTTACCATCAAATTGTTCGCTGTCAAGATGTAGCAATTGATTACGATTATTTAGTTATTGCTACGGGTAGTAAATCGCAATATCTTGGCGTGACGGGAGTGCCGGAAAACAGCTTTCCGATGAGGACTTTATCTGAAGCGATCGCGATTCGCAATCAAGTATTAAGTCGTTTTGAAATGGCAGCAAAAGTTACTTCGGAAGATGAAAGAACACGGTTATTAACTTTCGTCATAGTCGGTGGTGGTGCGACTGGTGTGGAGTTAGCTGGTAGTTTAAATGAGTTAATTTATAACGCTTTCAAAAAAGATTATCCCAGCTTAAACCCTCTTCAAGCAAGAGTTATACTTCTGCAATCAGGAGAACAGTTATTTAGCAGCTATCCTCAAGAATTAGGAAAATACACTGAAAAATGGTTGCGTCGTCACGGAGTTAAGGTACATCTGAATTCTAAAGTAAGTAAAGTCACTCCCCAAGCCGTGTATCTAGAAGATGGTACGGCTATATTTACAGATACAGTAATTTGGACTGCCGGAGTATTAGCCGCCACACCGAAAACAAAACAATCGTTAAAAACTGCTAAAAAAGATAAAATTATAGTGGAGCAAACCTTACAACTTTGCGAACATGAAAACGTTTATGGTGTAGGGGATGTTTCCTACGTAGAAACTCAAGAAGAATCATTCAACGGAGTCGCACAAGAAGCAATTCAGCAAGGGAAAACAGCAGCAGATAATATTTTGCGACAAATAAACGGTGAATCACCCAAGAAATTTGATTATTTTAACAAAGGGCGTTTAGCAATTATTGGAAAACACGCAGGAGTAGGTAAAATTGGTAAATTCGCTATTATTGGCTTTATTCCTTGGTTTCTGTGGCTAGAAGTTCATCTTGTCTACCTCCCCGGAATTCGCAACCGTTTAGGAGTGCTTTTCAACTGGCTGAAATGCTATTTTACAGGCGAAGGTGCATCGCGGATTATCATTTCTACAGTCAACAGTACCATGACAATTAACAATGAACAATGAACAATGAACAATTAACAACCATCAACTAACAACTATCAACTAACAACTAACTTAATTATGGGCTTTCAAAAGTATATTCCGTTAATAGGTAGGGCTTTTCTGGCGGCTATTTTTCTTAAAGCTGCAGTTGCTAATACTCTTGGTTTTCAAGGAATCGTAGGAATGATGACTCAACGGGGTTTGCCCGTACCGCCTTTGTTACTCATCGGTAATATTTTTTGTACTTTGGTAGGCGGAATTTCCATTTTATTAGGTTTTAAAGCACGTTTAGGGGCAGTTTTATTAATTATATTTTTGATACCTACAACTTTTGTTTTTCATAATCCTTTTGCCGATCCTGGTGAATGGAATGCTTTCCTGAAAAACTTCGGTTTAGTTGGTGCAATGCTGTTTATATATTACTACGGTACTGGACCTGTTAGCTTAGATGCAAGTTCAGCCACCAACGACTATGATGACACCCAAGTTTCGGATTCTGATAGAGCAAATGTATAACTCAAAAATTCAATTGCGTAACTCTGATATCGTTTTAGCTTACGCTTTTTTACGGATAATTTTCGGTATAAATATGTTTGTACATGGCTTGGTGAGAATTGGCAATATTCAGGGTTTTGTTAATTCTCAGGTAGGACTTTACAAAGATATCGCGATTCCTCCATTATTAATTGCAGGACCAGCATATCTAATTCCTATTGTAGAATTTGCTGTTGGTTTACTATTAATATTAGGGCTGCAAACTCGCAAAGCTTTGATAGCCAAT
>JBCBQE010000999.1:0-2710 GCA_039820385.1 Cyanobacteria bacterium J06635_10 | reverse complement strand
TGTCATGGTACTGTCATGGTACTGTCATGGTACTGTTCACTGTCATGGTTCTGATTATCAATCCAATCTAAAATAACTTGATTTATTTGTTCGGGGCATTCATCATGGGGGAAATGTCCGACGTTTTCTAAGGTAATTAGTTTGATTTTTTGGTTCTGACGAGCAAATTCGCAAGCTTGTGCCGGAGGAATTATTCTATCTTTTTCTCCCCAAATCAGCAGTGTCGGAGTTGTTAAGTTTGATAACATATTTTTGACATTTGGGCTGTAATCTGGATTATTTCTAGCTTTTACAAGAGCAATAAAAGCACGAGATGAGCCTCTATCTTGGGGAGGTTTTGCGAATATCTCTATCAATTCGTCAGTAACAGCTTTGGGATTGGCGTAAGCTAAAGTTACGCCGCGACGCAGGGTACTCGGTTGGCGTAATAAGTGAAATACTGCTTTGATTAATAAGGGATTTGCAACAAAACTTTTTATTGCACTCACCAAAGGGTATAAAAATGCAGGGATAGCTTCTTTTTCTATATCTGGGTCTGGTAAACTCATCATTACCAGACCTTCGACCATTTGAGGATATTTTGTAGCTGCGGCTAAGGAAATCAACGAACCGATAGAACTACCTACTAATATTACCGGTTTGCGAATAAAAGCTTTCCAAAAGTCGTATATTTGCTCTACCCATAAGTGAACGTTGTAATTAGCTGGTGCTTTCTCCGAAGCGCCGAAACCCAACATATCCAGAGCATAAACTGTATGGCTCGAGCCTAATACTTCCAGGTTCTGTCGCCAATGACCAATACTTGCGCCAAAGCCATGCAAAAATATTAAAGGTAGAGATTTTGCGCCATTATTTTCTACAAGATTCTGAGGCCGAATATATGTATACCGAGTTTGCCAACCCCTCCAAACCCAATCTCGTTGATTTCCAACTCTTTGCTGCCAATGTACGCTATTAGTCATCAAGAAATATTTAGAACAGTCGTTAATTTTATTATAGTTTTCTATTCTGCCGGACTCTAAAGGGTGTTTCTGTTTAGTATCATACTCCCTTGATTGTAAAAGGTTATAATTTCCGTAAATGTGCTTGAGCTATTACCTTCAGTGTAAAAAATAGCGCAGGCTTTAAACGCAATTAATTCTTGTAGCCCCAACAGCATCTATAGATCTCAAGTCTGGACACTCAAGTAAGGTGAGGAGCGGGGTTAAGTTTTGTATATCTTCTATTCAACAAAAAAACGATCGCCAGAAACACTGATCGATCGGTAATTCCTATTTTTGAGATTTTTTATATTCAAGTAGTTAATTAGACTTTGTTTTAAGATATGTGTATTTTATATTTCATGGTGTTATCATGTAAACATACGTAATGAATGTGACGTTAATGTTTTTACAAAAAAAATTACAATAGTTAATGTTTGCCATAATTATGTAACTAAGATTAACTTATAGAGCTTAAACCTTCTGAAAAAATTAGTAGAATGACAATAGATACGAACTTCATTATTTTTATGGATTAGCTACCCTAGAAATACACCCATTGTTCATTCAAAGTAATTCCTCGTTTAGCGTCTGAGATATCTCATTCGATACCCAAAACCAAATTCATAACAATAACTTCCCCAAAATCATATATGCCTGTGATAGAGAAAAGAAGAAGTCGCGACTTGCCACAAATCAACGAAAGAATTCGTTACCCGAAAATTCGGGTTATTGATACAGATGGTGCCCAGTTGGGAATCATGACTCCCCAAGATGCACTCACTAGAGCGGACGAGAAAGAGTTAGATTTAGTGTTGGTTAGCGATAAAGCCGATCCGCCAGTTTGTCGGATTATGGATTATGGGAAATTCAAGTTTGAGCAAGAGAAGAAAGCGCGAGAAGCTCGTAAAAAGCAGCATACGGCTGATGTAAAAGAAGTGAAGATGCGCTACAAGATAGAAGAACACGATTACAACGTGCGCGTCAACCAAGCCAAGCGCTTTCTTAAAGATGGCGATAAAGTCAAAGCTACGGTTATGTTTCGGGGTAGAGAAATTCAACATACCGATTTAGCAGAAGTTTTACTAAAGCGGATGGCGACAGATTTAGAAGATGAAGCCGAAGTGCAGCAATATCCGAAGAAGGAAGGCAGAAACATGATGATGTTGCTTTCTCCTAAGAAGTAATTGCTAGAGTTATAAAATTTTAAGGAAGTAATACCAATGGTAACATTACCTATTGGTATTGCTTTCTTTTGACATTTTATATTAACTCTTCGGGTGAAAAATCTGTTTTTAAAGCAGAAGTAAATCTAAATTAATCTAAAAAAACGATAGTCTTGAGTGCTGAGTGGGAAAACTAATACTCAGTCGCTCGGGACTTTTTTTCTTGAAGAGGTGCTGTACCTCAACGAGGAGTGCAATTTCAAGTCAAGGGTTCCCATAAGAATTTTTTGATTCTAAAAAAATTCTTATGGGTGCCCGTCACCAGTGATTTTATCCAACTGGTTGTGAAATTCCGAGCAATCTAAATTTAATTGTGAATTACATAGCGCAGGGGTGACTACACCAGATTAAACTGCATGGAATTAAAAAATCAACACTTAGCTGCCTATAAAAACATTTTAATACCAGTACTTCGGTGGGTAAACCTCCGGCCGGAAGAGGGTTATCGGACATTACTGATGTTTACTTTTTCCGCAGTAACCTCAGTAGGATTGCGATGGGTGG
>JBCBQE010000998.1:0-2721 GCA_039820385.1 Cyanobacteria bacterium J06635_10 | reverse complement strand
CAATAAATTTACTTAATCTTCATGATAAATTTGAATAAGAAAAATTGTTGTATATTTCAAGTTAAAGTAAGCACATAGTCTCTTTTTTTACATGAAAGGGAGTATTTATAGATATTGAGCGACTAAGTAACGTTTTTTCAGATTTGAGAAAGATGCAAGAAAATGTCTCCAGAAGATTTTTTGATTTAGCAACGGAGCTAAGTATTAACACTAGTCCTCTATCAATTAATGATACAATTAATGAATTAGAAGGGAATCATCTATACAGCTTTAAGATTCAAGGGCGTAGCAGTTTTAAGCTCACCCTCGATGATTTAAGTGCAGATGTAAAGCTGATTCGGGATAAAAATGCTAATGGAAGATTAGATAAAGGCGAAATCATCGCCTATTCCAATAATAGAGGAAAGGGAGCCGAATCCATCAGCAAGAATTTAGGTGCTGGTAATTACTACCTTGAAGTTGATTCTTATAACGATGTAGAAACCAACTACCGTTTAAGTGTTTGGGCAGTGCCTTTTGACAAAGCAGGAAATTCTTTTAATAATGCTCGCAGAGTTGCACTAAAATCTCGGACAAAGAGTATTAGGGATTGGGTAGGTGGATTAGACGAAAAGGACTATTATAAATTCAATCTGAATAAAACCAGTAACTTAAATGTCGCAGTTGATGGTTTGAGTGCAGATGCTGATTTACGATTGCTTAACAGTAAGGGGAATATTCTTGCTAGTTCAGTTAATGCAGGTTCACTAAATGAATTAATTGCTGAAACTGTAGGAGCGGGAACTTACTACATAGAAGTTAGTTCATACAACAGCAGCGAGACTTACTACAAGCTGAAATTTTCAGCCTCTCCATCACCACAAAAAATTTCTAATTCCAACAATACACAGCCAATTCCGACATCTGCAAAAATGTCCGCAAATTCGGGAGCAACCACATCATCTCCCACTCCTGCTTCTGCTCCTACTCCCCAAAATGCCAATAGTACCCGCATCGAAGCTGGAACTTTAAAGGCTGATACCTTTACATATCAATCCGGTTTCAGTCGGACAATTTTTTCAGGTAATGGTAATGTTGAGTATGGTAATGGAATCCTAGATACTCTTAATTTATCAGAATTTGCCTCATCTTCAGTTACTTTTAATTATGCTAATAGCTCCCAGGGTGGCGTAGCTTATAATTTGGGGAATGGCATCCGCATATTTGATGCTTTAACCCTTGCTGACGGCAGCGAAATTTTGTTTGAAGGCATTGAAGCGATCGCATTTGCCGACAATACCATTAATTTATCAGAAACTACCAACGATCCTTTATTTAACCAGCAGTGGAATCTTCACGCAATGGGAGTTCATAATGCATGGCGCTTCACCAAAGGTTCCAAAAAAGTAATGATTGGTATCCAAGATACGGGATTGGGAACTAATAGTAGTGGAAATATTCATCCAGATCTAGGTAAAACTAATTATATTGGTAATAATTATATCGACGAATCGGCTGATATTTCACATGGTACTCAAGTACAAGGAACTATTGCTGCACTAAGCAATAACGGAATTGGAGGGGCTGGGATCAACTGGATTTCTAATTTGATACACATCGATGTTGTTGGTGATAATCCTCTTGATTACAACTTAGCCACTGCAACACAAACGATGATAGATAGAGCTAACGCTCAAGGTAAACGTCTAGTAGTTAATATGAGTTTGGCTGGGGGTTACACTGTAGAATTTGAACAACTAATTGCAAACAATCAGAATAATGCTTTATTTGTCATTGCTAGCGGTAATGGAAATAATAATACTATTTCCAGCCCCGCAGATTTAGCGCAGAAGTACGGTAATGTGGTAGCCGTAGGTGCTTCTTGGGGAAGTACAGATTATTACGGTAATGCTAAAACACCGGGAAAACGAATTTCTTATCCAAATTGGTGGGGTTCAAGTTATGGCCCTGGTTTAACTCTAATGGCACCATCTGAGTTTGTTAGTACCCATGCCACTGGTAATGTTTCAAATAACTCTACTTTTGAGTATAACCAAAACTTCAATGGAACTTCGGCTTCTACAGCAAATATTTCCGGTGTTGCTTCATTGATATGGAGTGTTTATCCTAGTCTCAGCGCGGAGCAAATAAGGTCAATTATGTCTGAAACAGCCTATGATTTAGAGAGTTCAGGCTATGACAATCAAACTGGTTATGGATTTGTTAATGCCGATGCAGCAGTACGCAGGGCTTTAGCTCTTGCTAGAGGTTTTGCTTAATTCATAGTGTAATGCTTCTACAATAATTTTTAAATCTCTTTAAGGTAAAGGTGTTGCATCTATAAGAATTTTATAGTTGATAATTGGTATTTAGTAATTAAAACTCGGTATATTTTCAATTGTCAATTACCATTTTTTTTGCGTACGCAACATTCTAGTACAACGCCCGTGGGAACTTTGCAGGGAAAACCCGTGAAAATCAAAAGTTTCTTCTCCCCCTGCTCCCTCTAGCTACCCTCACCCAGCAATTTTGGCTTTAACCCCATTACCTAAAGTAAAGCTGATGATATACCTTTAATTATAATAATATCCTTAATCGTCTCTTCATATAACTTGAGTATTACCTCAACTAACAACTTGCACGGGAGATTAAATGTCGAAGAAATCATTAAACGAAGGTTTGAGCGGAAGAGCCGAAGTGCCGAAGTTGTTTGGAATATCTATGGGGATTTAAACCCCAACC
>JBCBQE010000997.1:0-2721 GCA_039820385.1 Cyanobacteria bacterium J06635_10 | reverse complement strand
CATTAAATTTTTTTTTAGAAGAAAAATTTTTAATGGGTGCCCGTCACGGTGAAATAAATACTTAGCTTATGCATAAGTCTTGTATATAGATGCATATAATTTTGTAATGGTTACTTTCATGAAAAAAATAGCAAACAGACGAAACCGGGGTGTTATTCTCACTTTCAAAGGTTGGAGGAAGCTTCAATCTGCGATTAAAGCTGATTCGCAAGATAATCCACAAAACAATCTTACTTTAGAAGAACTTACCGAGATCACTTGTTTATCTCCACGTACAGTCTCCAGGATACTAAGGCGTTGTGAATCGGTAGATAAGAGTTCATTGCAATCTGTTTTTACAGCCTTTGATTTGGAATTGTGTAAATGCGACTATACCAGAGCTTGTCGTCAAGTTGACGATTTAGAAGCCCGACGCGCTTCTCCAGAATATGACTGGGGAGAAGCGCCAGATACATCTGTATTTTATGGCCGCTCAATGGAACTATCTCAATTACGGCATTGGGTTTTAGAAGAAGGTTGTCGTTTGGTGGCATTGCTAGGAATTGGCGGTATTGGCAAAAGTACTTTAGCTGTTAAATTAGGATTACAAGTTCAAGCCGAATTTGAGGTGGTAGTATGGCGAAGTTTGCAAAATGCACCATCAGTAGAAGAAAATTTAACAAGTATACTGCAATTTTTTCTATGGGCTCTGCGAAAAGATATAGTAATACCTGAAAACTTTGATGGGAAACTATCTAAGTTGATGGAATGTTTAAGAAATCACCGTTGTCTATTGATTTTAGACAATGTAGAGACAATTTTATGTAGCAATGGCCAAACAGGGCAATGTCGTCCCGGTTATGAGGGATATGGTAAATTACTTAGATGTGTTGGGGAAGTACCCCATAAGAGTTGTCTTCTACTGACTTCTAGAGAAAAACCAAGAGAAATCATACCTTTAGAAGGAGAGAGAACAAAAGTTAAATGTTTGCAAATGGGGGGATTAAATCTTACAGAAGGGCGCGAGTTAATCGAGTACAAAGGAAAATTCACAGGTACAAAACAAGAATGGCAAATACTCATCGAGCATTACGGGGGCAATCCCCTGGCGCTAAAGATGCTAGCAGCAGGAGCGAGCGAACTTTTCAACGGTAGAATTGGCGACATTTTGGATTATTTACACAGAGGAGCATTCATCTTTGAGGAAATGCACGACTTATTAGAATGCCAGTTTCAACGTTTATCAGTGCGAGAAAAAGAACTCATGTACTGGCTGGCAATAAATCGAGAGCCAATATCCCTTACCGATTTAGTGAAAGATGTAGTTACACTTTCCTCCAAACGCCATTTGCCACAAACGATTTATACCCTATTGCAACGCTCGTTGATTGAAAAGGGCGGCGAGTATTTTTTTCTCCAACCAGTGGTGATGGAATATGTAACCCAGGCATTAGTTGAAGGGATTTGTCAAAAAATAATAAAGCAATGGGAAACGAGGAATGGAACATCGAGCATAGAGTTAGAGAATCAATTCCTTGCTCCTAGCATTCAAACTCATGCTTTAATTAAGGCAACATCCAAAGACTACATCCAAGAGACACAAAAACAACTAATTGTTCAACCTTTATTGGAGCAATTATTAATAGAATTGGGCAGTCAACAAAAACTTTTACTTTTGTTGCAAGATTTATTGGAGCAACAAAGGCATCAAGCCCCAATCATATCGGGTTATGCTGCGGATAATATTCTTAATTTACTAGCATATCTGCAAGTAGATTTACGAGGCTATGATTTCTCAAATCTGACAATTGGGCCTAGCTTTCTCCCACGCTATGCAAAGGTCTGAAATTCTTACCATTTCCCGAAAACCTTGAGCTATAGAATCGGCTTGTACGCACATACTAATGCTCAGCAATCCAAGAACCCCAAGCAGTAAACAAAAAGATTTAAGTTCTGATTTTTGAGGATTTCTTTTTACTTCGTTCGGCGATTTAACTTCTACCAATAGTTCTTTTTCTATATAAGGACTCCAATTATTTTCAATGTAAAAATCCAAATTTGATAACTGAACTTTATGTAGAGATTGAGAACGATTTTTTTTGATTCTCTGCATCTTAATTTTCCTGGATATGATATGTTGGTTAAAGCGGTAAAGCGCACATTGAAAAAGCAAAGGACCCATTAGCAGACAAATCCGCTCACCGGAACCCTAGGGGCAACAAGCCTAAAACTTTGTACAAATGGGGTTAATTTAGAAATTCAATAAACCATTCCAAACGCGGTCGGGCAGTCCGTGTAAGTTTGTGGAAGTATCCAAACGGGGAGATTTGAATACTTGTATTTAGATTTCTCGAGGTGAAGGATGAAGCAAGAATCCCCTTCAATTTATTGAAGGGGAGTGTCAAGTCCAACAAATCCATTGATTTTACTCATAAATCAACTCCACTCCTTTTTTGTTCTTGATTGTTAAAAGTTGTTCCCTCCGGAACATGCACGCTCTGTAGAAAATGGGGTGATTCCCAGGCTAGTTCCCACAACACACAGAACTGTGCCGCAGTAGTGGCTTGGAAACCCTCCCAAGGTATTAGCTAGAGCACGTTTTTCGCTTCGCCTAATCAGTTTAGTTTTGTTTGATTATCGCTAAAAGCAATAGCCTATCCATCAAACCTTTCATTACCGGTGGCTTAGGCGAAGCGAAAAACGTGCTCTAGCTAATACCTTGGAAACCCTCCCAAGGTATTA
>JBCBQE010000996.1:0-2723 GCA_039820385.1 Cyanobacteria bacterium J06635_10 | reverse complement strand
GGAAGTAATTGACTTTAGTATCCTCCAGGGAAATTTATTTCCTGGTGGATACTAAAGTCAATTACTTCCCTTGCCTCGTTTCAGATTACCTATAGCGTAGGTTGAGTTGAGGAATGAAACCCAACCTACAAATTTGAGGGTTACTTAGAAGGCATAGGAGTAGACATCAGGAGCGCGATCGCAACTAGTTACTTCCGAGCCGATAACTGATAACTGTTAACTGATTATATTAACCAACCTTTCAAACGCTTAGCAATATGAGGCCGACGCAACTTCCGCATTGCTTTACTTTGAATTTGTCTTACTCTTTCGCGAGAAAGGTTGAACATGTTTCCAACTTCCTCTAAAGTACAAGGCTCGCTACTCGTCAAACCGTAACGCAAGGAAATTACGTCTTTTTCCCGTGGAGTTAGTACGTCTCCCAATACTTCCCAAATCTCCTGACGCATCATGCTTTCATTCATTCTCGCTTCTGGAGATTGGTTGTCTTCATCTTCCAATAAATCCATTAATTCCGTATCTTCTTCTTTACCGACACGGTGGTTTAAGGAAAGTGCTTGACGGCGTAACTGTTGCAACTGACGTAATTGGTTGGGGGGAACATCCAACACTTCTGCCAATTCTTCTTCAGTTGGATTCCGCGCTAATTTTTGCTTTAATTCTCTTTGCGCTTTCTTCAGTTTATTTAGCTTTTCGACAATATGTATCGGTAAACGAATTGTTCGTGCATCATTGGCGATCGCTCTTGTAATTGCTTGGCGAATCCACCAATAAGCGTAGGTAGAAAATTTATATCCCTTATCTGGATCGAATTTTTCAGTTGCGCGATTTAAACCCATCGCCCCTTCTTGAATCAAATCTAAAAAGGGTACTCCACGATTAAGATACCGCTTGGCAATGGAAACTACAAGACGCAAGTTAGAACGAATCATTTTACGCTTTGCTACTTTACCTTGGTATAAGCGATGTTCTAACTGCTTTACGGCAATCCCCATTTCCTTTGCTATCGCTGCTTTATCGGGGAAATACCCTAATTGAAATTTTTCTTGCACCGCAGCTTGTGCAATTCTAACTTCTTCGAGGATGCGTACTCTTCTGGCTAATTCCACTTCTTCATCGGGCTTAAGTAATGGATAACGCGCCATTTCTTTGAAAAATGCCCCTACAGCATCATCATACTCAGTTTTGTTATATCCCGAAGGCCGCGCTGCCGCCAACTCATCCCCATTGCCTACTGCCGCATCAATATTTTGGGCAATTAAAGCTTCATCGTCTGTCACTACTTCTAAAACATTAATTGCTTCTGATTCATTATTAGCAACTTTCTGCATACTTTCCATTGTTCCCAATTGTGCAATATTCATAATCTTTTTAATGGGGGATTGTTGCTTAATACCGTAAATAACAAAAGTGACAGCTACAATCAGGGCATTTCAGGCTGGAAGATTTTTCCATAATTTATATGCCTTTGACTTGAGCTAACACCATCCCTTGTGGTTTTATAGCTTGCCTATTACTCTTCTCTTCAGGCTTTATAAACCCGATAGTGCTATATCCCACTCATATGACGGGTACCCTGCCAAATTTTTTTAGGAGAAAAAAATTTGGCAGGGAGCCCTTGACATAGTTTTACAAATCACCGACAAATATAAACACTATTACCTTAATACATATATTCTTCACTTTTTTTCTCTAACAGAATATTCTTTTTCATCACCTCCCAGTTTTTCTTTACTCAATAAATATAAATAAATACTCTCTTACCGCCAAATTATTAAATATTTCTATGTTTTTCTCGGCTATGTTACAGCTTTCTGTTGAAAAACTGTCTGCTGATGCTACTAAATTTTGATTCGGTAATATATGACTTTTGGCGGTGTTTGCTTAATCCATAGGGGAATATTGCAGGTGGAACAGTGGGAATTTATTCCCTATATAAAAGCATCTCATATACAGCCAAAGCTGAATATCTATCAATAGAGAGATAAGCCGTATTCCCTAATTGATAAACCCGGTAAAAAATGGCGAAAATAGGTGGGATTATTTGAGATGGCTTGCCTGGTATCAAAAAATTATTCCATCCTCATGTTTGTGTAAGGTTTGTTTATGAATTTACATCTCTAGGAAATTTATCAAGTATTATGTCCTATGAAAGTATTCCGAAATACATTTTATCTTATCAATAGGAGATTCTTAATAACCTTGGAAGTTTGTCAATTTTCTCAAATCTATATTGGTAATTATTTATCAGTGAAATAAAAAAATATGTATACAAATAACGCAAGTTTATCCACCGCGATCGTAGCCTCAAAGCAAGGAGAATACAATCTCAGGATTCCTCAAAATCAATGGGTTGAAGTATTGGTAGACTGTCCCGGGGTAACAGGATTATTCACTTACGGATTACCTCCACAGTTAGAAGTACAACCAGGAGATATTCTCAGCGTGCCATTTGGTAAGCAAACTATTGGTGGAATAGCGATTCGTAAATTAACAAAACCTCCTGCGGATATAGCAATAGAAAAAATTCGCAATATAGAAGATGTAGTTAGCGCTGGTTTTTTTCCACAATTTTACTGGGAATTATTGAACCGAGTTGCAGCATATTATTACACGCCTTTAATCCAAGTCATTCGCGTTGCTTTACCTCCTGGGATCTTGGGGAAATCCCAACGGCGGATTCGTTTAATAATATGCTGCAACTCGGTTCAATAATTCCCAGT
>JBCBQE010000995.1:0-2726 GCA_039820385.1 Cyanobacteria bacterium J06635_10 | reverse complement strand
CAATGGATGAGTCGAATTAGAGATTGTTTGACCAAAAATTTGTTTAAATAAAGAGGGGCTGAAGCTAATTTCTAAACAATCTTTTTGTGGATTTTGATTAGTATTATTAAACCAATCAACTACAAAATTTTCTGAGTTAAGAACATAGATTATTAATGCATCGCTTATTGAATGTTCTGAATGTATATATTTGATATCCAGCCCATCCCATGAAGCTTCGAGAATTAAACTATTGGGATGCATAAATTTTTGCTCTCCTATTTAAGGTGAAAAAAACTTGAATGAAATAAGTAGGAAAGAAAGTAATTTTGAAGGGGAATAGGAGTACTTACTATCCGACTCAGATGACAATAATTTTTATTACTCACTAATCCCTACTTCCTACTCTTTATCTATTGCGATATTACCCCAATCCACCACCATCAACGCTAAACTCACCCCCAGAAACGTAGGATGCAGCATCGGAAGCTAACCACATTACCAAATTTGTAACTTCTTCCGGTTTCCCTACACGTTTAGCAGGATATGGTGCAATCAATTGTTCTTCTGTTACTTTCCAATCACGCTTAACTCTGTCAAGCATGGCAGTATCAATAGCTCCCGGAGAAACAGCATTTATACGAATATCTTTACCGTATTCTTGAGCCCCCATTTTGGTCATGTGAATTACTGCGGCTTTGCTGACTCCATAACCAACGATGTTAGGAAAGGCACGTTTACCACCGATACTTGCCATATTGATAATTGCAGCATTACCCGCTTTAAGCATATGAGGGATTTCGTATTTCATTCCTAAAAAAACCCCACGAGCGTTGGTATTCATTAAATCGTCAAATTCTTCAACCTTAGTGTCGGCAATGGGTTGTGGTGGATAATCAATTCCAGCATTATTAAAAGCAATATCTAAACGACCGTATTTTGCAACGCAAGCATCAACAAAAGCTTTTACTTCTTCAGCTTTGCGGACATCAGCCCGCATGTAGGTAGCCTCTCCACCAGAAGCGCGGATTTCCTGCTCTACCTGCTTTCCTAGGTTCTCGCGACGACCGCAAAAAAAGACTTTTGCACCTTCAGTAGCAAATGCTTTCGCTGTTTCTTTACCAATTCCGGAGGTAGCTCCAGTAATTAAAACTACTTTATTTGCAAACCGGGCTTGTGCTTGGATGTTGCTTGGTTGTGGT
This sequence comes from Cyanobacteria bacterium J06635_10, assembly GCA_039820385.1. GTDB lineage: Bacteria > Cyanobacteriota > Cyanobacteriia > Cyanobacteriales > Nostocaceae > Rivularia. The sequence continues at coordinate 1,545 of JBCBQE010000995.1, read as the reverse complement.
GTAACAGGTTTTTTATCTTCTGCTTTAACAGCATTTGTTGTATAAATTGCACCAGCTATCCCTGCGGCTCCTAATCCAGCTAATATTTGACGGCGATTTTTATTCATGATTTAAACAAACTTTTTATGGGTCAATATTATCGATTTACAGTATTAATCAAGATTGTGAAAATCTATAGTGTTGATTGTAAATGATTTACAACCTGTGAAACTGATTGTGTTACTGTGGCTTCTTGGTCGTAGAAATCAAACTGAGTGCGATTTTCCAACCAAACAAACTTTTTATTACTAGTAGGAATATTCTGGAAAAATTGATGGGCACCTTGGGGAATTGCAGCTTTCTCGCTATGAACAAATAATGTAGGAACGTTAATATTTTTTGCTTTTGGCATCGGGTTAAAAGTCAACCATTCTTTCCATGACATAATTGCAAATTCGTTATCCCATTGAGGAATTGCACCGCGTTGAGTTTCTGTATAGTAGGGAATTTCGCCGAACATTGGTGCTTTTGGATTTGTTTTACTCGCTGCAGGAACTACTTCAGCTTTTCCTGTTTGTTCAAATTGTTTTCTTGCAGCTTCTCCAATTTTGATTTTTTCTCGTACAGCTTCTTCTCCACCGTAAACGGTATTAACAATTTCTGGGTTATGAATCCAAGGAGCAACTGTAACTAATGACTTGATGCGGGAATCTTCCGCTGCTACTTCCACCATATAACCAGCACTGGCACAAATTCCCAAACCAGCGATTTTATTACTATCTACAGGATCAACAGTTTGTAAGAAGCTAACAGCATTTTTAATATCTTTGATTTTTTCTGTAGCAGATTCATATCCCCGTAACTTACCACCACTTTCCCCAAAAGTGCGAAAATCAAATGCAAAGGCTGCAAATCCTTCGTCTGCTAGTTTTTGAGCATATGTTGCAGGCATTTGTTCTTTGATTGTCATCCAAGCTCCAGTGACAACTACCCCAGGTAACTTGTCTCCCGGTTTATAATTTGCAGGTAGATATAAATTACCAACTAATTTTTCTCCTTCGCTTTGGAATGTGACGCGATTAATACCGGGTTTGTAGTTGTTAGCTGCAATGAGATTATCAGAAACTTGCTGTACTTGTGGTTGTATTAAATTCTTGCTAGATTCTAGATTTCGATTTTGAGCATAGGCGCTACCAGTTACTAAAATTAAAGACAGAGCTAAAGTATGAATGGTTCTAGAAGCGAGTTTCATGGTTTTTTCTCCCGGTTGTTTTGTTCGTTAAATCTAATTTAGAGAATTTACCAATGAAACAGAAGCCCGATTCTTGCGCTGTTATATCAAATTCTTGCTGGCATTTTTAATTGAGTACTTGAAAAATCCCTTGATTCATTTCTAGGGGAGAGGGGGAGAGGGGGAAGAGGGGCCACTGCGTTGCGGAGGAACACGCACCGTTGTAGCAAGTGGCGTGGGGGTAGAGGGGGAAGAGGGGGTAGAAAATATTTATGCAACCCAATAAAAACTGATGAACAGCAGTACTAGGCAAAGTTTACAAAAAAATTCATTGG
>JBCBQE010000994.1:0-2730 GCA_039820385.1 Cyanobacteria bacterium J06635_10 | reverse complement strand
GTACGATTTTATCTTGCGAAAAAGTGTACAAGTTCTACAACAATTATCAACTGGTGTTAATCTCAAACAGTTTTTAAAAGCAACTAGAGGAGCAAAAAAACCGAAAGTTCCAATAATTTATGATAGTAAAAAAGGTCATGTTTCAACAAAACGACTTTTACAAGATTATAATCATTCATAAAAAGTACAATTAATAGTGATAAAAAACTGATTTGCCTAGATATCTTTTATTTTTGATTTAAATTAATTATTTTAGCTTCTTATAATTTATGATTATACCAATAAATCTATATATAATTTTCTGCTCAAACAGATTAATTATCAATAACTACTTTTTTTGTGTAAACCCCAAAAACAGAACAAATCTATAGCTTATATGGACTCATAGATAATAATATTGGTGGTGATTTGTTGTTTTTGGGGTTCCCCCGAGTGTTGGAATGTTTTCCGAGTATTCTGGGAAAACAGATTACTTCTTCCGCTTAAAAGATTGTCTCTGATGTAATCATTCATACTATATTATCGGTTTTTTTATAGTACGAAGGGAGTAAATTACTCTAAAAAGATAATATAGTTCTTTTGTTCGCGTTGAAAGGGCTGGGGCTAAGAGGTAAGAGGTAAGAGGTAAAATTCATGGGTTTCCCTCTACCTCACACCCTTAAGGTATCTCCGTCTGGGAGAGGCGCTGAAGCTGAGGCTTACAGCACTACTCGTGTGGTGGATATCCCCTTTACCGCGCCTATAACCGAGGGCAACCAGCGCTCTGGGTAGCTCCTCTACCTCCTCTCCCTTGTCTCCTTGCTCTAGGAGCAAATTAATTCAAAATCTCTCTACATTCTCAAACTTCTTACTCTTCTCACTCATAGCTCTTGCAGCTTCACCACAGGTACGAGGTGTAGGGAAAATCTTTTCCGGATTCGCTAAACCTTTACTATTAAAAACTTGCTTAACCCACTGCATAGTTTCTAAATCGGCAGCCGAAAACATATCTGGCATGTAACATTTTTTGTCCGCACCAATACCGTGTTCGCCGGAAATACTACCGCCAACTTTCACGCACAGCTTCAGAATTTCTCCGCCTACTTCTTCAACCTTTTCTAATTCACCAGGAATAGAATTATCGAACAGAATCAACGGATGCAAATTACCATCGCCAGCATGGAATACATTCGCAATTTTATAACCGTATCGATCGCTTAAAGCTTCAATTTCTTGCAATACATAAGGTAATTGCGTCCGAGGAATTACACCATCTTGTACGTAATAATCTGGACTTAAATGCCCCGCCGCCGCAAACGCAGCCTTCCTCCCTTTCCACAATTTTAAACGCGTTTCTGGATCGTTAGCAGAAGTTACATTACGCGCACCATTTTTTTTACAAATATCAATAACTCGCTGTTTATTCGTTGTCACCTCTACATCTAAACCATCGATTTCAACTAATAAAATCGCTACAGCATCGCGAGGATAACAATTCATTGCAGTTACATCTTCCACCGCATTGATACTCATGTTATCCATCATTTCCATACCACCAGGAATAATCCCGGCGCTGATGATATCGGAAACGGTAGCCCCTGCAGCTTCCACGCTAGTAAAATCTGCCAACAACACGCAAATAGATTCCGCACTTTTGAGAATTCGCAAAGTGATCTCTGTGGCAATTCCTAGGGTACCTTCCGAACCAACAAATATACCCGTCAAATCGTAACCCGGCATCTCCGCAATTTGTCCGCCTAATTCCACAATATCACCATTAGCGGTGACAACTTTTAATCCTAAAACGTGATTAGTAGTCACACCATACTTTAAACAATGCACTCCACCGGAGTTTTCCGCCACATTACCGCCAATAGAACAAATAATCTGACTAGAAGGGTCTGGAGCGTAGTAAAAACCAGCACCACTAACAGTTTGAGTGACCCAATTATTTATAACTCCAGGTTGAACTATAACACGCTGATTATCTAAATCTACGTTAAGTATTTGCCGCATTAAAGAAGTTACTATTAAAACGCATCCGGTGATTGGCAAAGCACCACCAGATAAACCAGTACCGGAACCCCTTGCGATAAAAGGAACTGAATATTTATTGCATATCTTCACCACTTCAGCAACTTGTTCTGTAGTTTTGGGTAAAACCGCCACATCCGGGCGCTGACGATAGGCTGCTAAACCATCGCATTCATAAGTAATCAGTTCCTCACGACGCTCTATAACGCCTTTTTTACCTAAAATGCGATGTAATTCCTTGATTATAGGTTTCCAGTCGCGTTTTGGGGATTTTTCTTGAGTAAGCATGGTTTATTTTTGAGTGTGAGGTGCAATGGTTGTATTTATCAGTCTTATTACTATTGTTACAGGAGTTTGATAAAAGCGGATTTTTCTATCTTTGGGATTTTAAATCTGTTGAGGTTAGAGTGTTTTATGGCATAAAGAAACGTAATTTAGGTCATAATTAAAATTTTGATCGCAAGAAACCTATAAAAAATAAGGCGTTGCTGAAAAGAAGTATGAATTAAATTTCATGGATAACCGAAACCCGTGTAGAGACGTTACAGTGTCAATCTCAAAATCCAAATTCATACCGGGATTCAGCAACGCCAAAAATAACTCTTGCCATAAACCACTTGATTAAGTTAAAATATAACTAACGTTCGATATAAAATATTTGAATAACTGAATGCCGAAAATTGTAGATCGAGAAAAGTATAGAAAAGAACTGCTATG
>JBCBQE010000993.1:0-2736 GCA_039820385.1 Cyanobacteria bacterium J06635_10 | reverse complement strand
GTTATTGAATTAATGGAAAAAAGCCTACAAATAGCTGAAAAAATACAAAACTTTAGTGGCAAAGTAGCTGCGACACTTACTTTGAGTAATTCATACACAGCATTAGGAAATTATAAAAAAGTAATTGAATTTGCAGAACCAAATATAACATTGGCACGGAAAATAAATAATCGTAAAAATGAAGCTGGGTTACTAATTAATTTAGGTAACGCTTACAATATCATCGGCGATTATACCAAAGGAAAGGATTTCGTTGAACAAGGATTAAAAATTGCCAGAGACATAAAAAATCCTGCTCTAGAATCAAAAGGATTAGAAACGCTTGGTAGTATTTATAGTTCACAAAATAACTATCAGAAAGCTTTAGAATTAACCCAACAAAGTTTTAAAATTGCTCAAAAACAAAAAAGTCCACCTCTATTAATTTCTCCTCAGTTCAAGCTAGGAAATATTTACAGTAGCTTGGGAGATTATCAAAAAAGCCGCGATTACTACCAACAAGCGCTGACAACATCGCAAAAATTAAAAAACCGTAGCAGCGAAGGTATTGCTTTATTAAATCTTGCTCGTACCCATTTTGCTCAAGGTAAACCACAAAAAACAGTTGAATTATCCCAACAAGCTTTAACTATTTTCCAAGAAATTAAAGTACCTTCTTTACAAGCTGTTACCCATGAAGTGTTAAGCTTTGGTTATGGTGAATTGGGTAATGATACAAATGCAATGAAATCAGCCCAAAGCTTTTTAGAATTTTCTAGAAAAGTTGAAAATCCGGTTTTTGAAAAAGGTGCTCTTAACTTATTGGGAGGGATTCATTCTCAATTTGGTAGAAATCAAGAAGCAATTAAATCATATCAACAAGCACTAGCAATTCAAACTCCTGAAAATGTAACTGGTAATAATTCGGGAATTTATGCTGGTTTAGGTAGAGTTTATCGCAAATTAAATCAACCATCAATTGCGATTGTTAATTATAAGAAAGCAATCAACGGGATTGAAGAAATTCGTCGGGGAATAGAAGGTTTACCACCAGAGTTACAAAGCTCCTTTTTAAATAAAACTGTTGACTTTAAAGGAACTACAACAGCCGATATTTATCGCGAATTAGCAGAATTATTGATTTCTCAAGGAAGACAAGCAGAGGCACAAAAGGTATTAGATTTATTGAAAATCCAAGAAATTCGCGATTTTGCTGAAGGTAAAACCGATACCACCACAAAACCTCAACTACTGCTAACTGAAACCGAGAAAAAAGTTGAAACTGAAAGTGAATCAATTATTGCTTTATCCAGACAGATTAGTGAATGCGATCGCACTGACTGCAAAGAAAAAAGTCAACTTAACAAAAAAGCTAAAGCATTACGGGATAAGTTTAAGCAAGAGTTAGACAAAATCGAAGAAGAAATTAGCGCACGCACACAAGGAGGGGTAAATCCTAATAGTCGTGGATACATTGAAAAGATACTCAAAGCACAACCACCGGGAACAGTGATGATTTATCCGTTTGTACTCGATGATAAACTGTGGTTATTGCTGTATTCTGGTGATGTAGCTAAAAAGTTTGAAGTTTCAGTTACACAAGATGACTTAGGAAACACCGTTAAAAAATTCCGCGATTTAATGGAAGAATGCGAAAAACGTGCTTATTGCGGTGCCGAGGATATCGCTAAAATTAAACCAGTTAGTCAAAAACTTTACAACTGGCTGATTAAACCTTTGGAAGGAGAGCTCAAAAAAAATAAAGTTAAAAATTTGGTATTTGCACTTGATAGAGTAACCCGTTACGTTCCCATGAGTGCATTGTATGATGGTAAACAATACTTAATCGAAAATTACACGATTTACAATACAATTTCAGGGTTAATGAACCCTAATGCTAAACTACCCCCGAAAATTCAAGACACAAAAATTTTAGCAATGGGACTATCAAATGCGGTGAGTGGTTTTTCTGCACTAAATAATGTACCCCAGGAAGTAGATAATATTGTTAAAAGTAACAGCAAAGATAAAGGAGTATATCCAGGTAAAGAATATCTCAATCAATCATTTAATTTAGAAACATTGCAAAATAATCTTATAGGGAATCAAATCTTACACCTTGCTACACATGGTAAATTTGTTGCAGATAGAGATAAAGAATCATTCTTGCTATTAGGAAATGGCAAAAAAATTACAATAGGTGAAATAGCAAGTTTAAGAGGATTAAGCACTCTTCATCTAGTAGTACTTTCTGCTTGTCAAACAGCCCTTGCAGGTACCAGTCAAGATGGTGTAGAAATTGCCAGCTTTGCTTATTCTTTTATAAATGAAGGTGCAGAATCAGTTATTGCTTCATTATGGCAAGTTGCTGATAATAGTACTAGCACCTTGATGCAAAACTTCTACAAAAATCTTGCCAATAATAAACAAAAAATTACCAAGGCTGAAGCAATAAGATTAGCTCAATTACAGTTACTTTATGACAAAGAAGTTACTGTCAGCGATATTAAACGAGCCGGAGGTTTAATTGAAGAAAAAATACCTTCATCTTCTAGTAAAAAACCACAATCAACAACCTTTGCTCATCCTTATTATTGGTCACCATTTATTTTAATCGGTAATGGATTGTAATTAGTAGTTATAACAATTCCTTATGAGGCTGCGCTAAATCCCCGGTAGCAATACCCTCAAAGGGTATCGCTACAGCAACTAAGCCCAGCAGTCTGGGCTAAATTCGGCGCATCTTTATAGAGAAAA
>JBCBQE010000992.1:0-2742 GCA_039820385.1 Cyanobacteria bacterium J06635_10 | reverse complement strand
AAAGTTGAAAAATTACCTCACCCCCAACCCCCTCTCCGCTAGCAGAGAGGGGGCTATTTATTTAGTTATCTTTCCTCTTTACAGCACGGCGGGGAGAGGTTAGGGATTGGAGTATTTGATCGAGGTTTACTAGTTAAAATAAACATAGAATTTGAAAGTTGAAAAATTACCTCACCCCCAACCCCCTCTCCGCTAGCAGAGAGGGGGCTATTTATTTAGTTATCTTTCCTCCTCGCTAAAAGGTAGCAATGCCGAGTTATCTTTCCCCCTCCTCGCTTGCGGGGAGGGGTTAGGGGTGGGGTAGAAGATTTCACCCGGGTTTACCAGTTAAAATAAACCCAGCCCAATAATAAGGATCGTCGTAAACTGTCTCCATCGATGTCATTTTATTTGGATCGTTTTGAATAATAAATGCTTCAGTTTTTAAATACTCCTTACATTGTTGTTCATATAATTTATCGCTTAAATCGCAATACCAGTTTGCTAATTTTTCATAAGTAAGTTGACGTAACCATTCTTTAGCTTGTTTCAATGCAACTACGGGTGTTTTTCCTTGCTGCATTAACTGATAAAATTGAATCATTAATAAAGCACTAGAACGTTCATCTACTGTCCAAAGTGTACTCAGAACATAAGTAGCACCTTTGGCAAGAAATCCACTGACTAAACCTACATATTCATCTACTAAACTGTAGGGGCTAGTAATTCCCGTTTCGCAAGCAGAAAGACAAATTAATTCATATTTACTCAAGTCTAATTGTTCGTTATCAATAATATCCGAAGTCAGTTAATTGTTCGGATTCTGCTAAAACTAAAGCTGATTCTCTAGGATTATCTGGTACATGGTATCCATGTCCAGTAAAGTGGAAGTATCCGCTATTTTTCTGTAAAGCTGTAGTTAATGATTTTGGTTTGACACTCAGAATTTCTAACCGATTGTAATGGGAATATATTGTAGAAAGAGCGGTAGATTCAATGGTGTTAAAGACTAAATCATTCGTTGTGACATTCAGTAATTGAGAAACTGATTTTGTGACAGTGGGAAATTGTCTATTAAATTTCAAACCAATTTGAAAGCTAGGTAAATATATGATGTTGAAGTGTTTGGGGAATAGGTAGTCTAAAGGTAGTAGATGTAATTCTCGATGAGGAATTAAAATTACTTGTTCAATACCTCCAAGTTGTTCTGTAATTCGGTTAATTTCTAAGATTTCATACAACCTATTAAGCAAACTCTTCATTTTTTTTCGCCAAGGGGCTGTTTGTTTCCTTGTATCGATATAATCCTCTTGGCAGTAATTTTGATAATCTTGTTTCCACTCTTCGATCCAGTTTTGAAAGTTTTGTAATTGTTCGAGATATGCTTTTGACTCTTCTGACTGCTGTGAGTTGCCAAAAAAGCTGTTAAATGAAAATATATTCTGTTTTACCTTTTTCTTTCTACTAGATTGAGGAGATAAAACTATAGGTTGTCGATCGCGTTTAATAATAAAAGTAGTAATAGCATTAGGGCTGATGTGCCAAAAAATTGCCGCTGTTTTAGGATTAAGCAGTGATTGGATATCTTGGTAAGTTAACTTCGGCGGTTGATAATCCCAGTTTTCTTGCAACCAAGCAAGACAGGTGTTTTTTCGTTTTTCTGCTAATTCTAAAGCAGCGATTTCTTTATTTACCTCATTTGATTGAAGTTTAATATCTACTCGCAACTGATTAAAAGCAGCATATTTCCGCTGTAAGGTTATTTTCTGTCCTTTAGTTTCGCATTCTGCCAGCAATTCTTCTAATCTTTGAGCAGCTTTTTCGATATATTTTTGAGATGCTCTTTCGTCACCTAAAGCAGAACATACTTTTAATAATTCTTGTAATACTTGTAAATGGCGATTGCGAAATGTATCATTATCAAAGGAAAAGAAATTTAAAGCTTTTTCATAACTATCTTTTGCTGCAAACCAGTTGGTGAAAGGTTCAGATTCTTCAGTAGCGTATTCGTACAAAGCTTTGCCTTTTTCACGATATAATTCACCACAGCCTTCTTTATAGTCTGGATTTTCGGGTTTTAGCGCTTTGATGCCATCATCCCAGGTTTTGATTGCGGCTTTATAGCCTTTGGAGTAAAGGAGTGCGATACCTCGGTTATTCCAGGCTAGCCAATGCTGGTAATCTGTTAAACGTAAGGCTTCATCGAAAGAAGCGATCGCATTTTTATATTGCCGTAAATTATTACATAGAACAATACCCCGGTTTATCCAAACACGGTAATCATCAGGTTTGATTTCTATAGCTTTGTCATAAGAGACAATCGCATCTTCATACCTTCCTAATTTACCCAGTGTAATACCTCGGTTATTCAAAGCTGTGTAATCATCAGGTTTGATTTCTACGGCTTTGTCATAAGAGACAATCGCGTCTTCATACCTTCCTAAATTACCCAGTGCCATTCCTTGGTTATTCCAAGCATCGTAATCATCAGGTTTAATTTCTACGGCTTTGTCATAAGAGATAATCGCGTCTTCATACCTTCCTAAATTACCCAGTGCAATACCCCGGTTTCTCCAAGCTGTGTAATCATCAGGTTTAATTTCTACGGCTTTGTTGTAGGAAGCAATTGCATCTTCATACCTTCCTAAATTACTCAGCGCAATACCCCGGTTTCCCCAAGCTGTCCATTCTTGGTAATCTATTAAACGTAGAGCTTCATCAAAAGAGGCGATCGCATTTTTATATTGCCGTAAATTATCACAA
>JBCBQE010000991.1:0-2750 GCA_039820385.1 Cyanobacteria bacterium J06635_10 | reverse complement strand
ACATTCTGTAATATAGCTTGGTTTATTTGTGCCGACTTACTTAGTTGAGCTAATACCATGAGGATCGAGATATTTTAGTTTATTTATGTTGTGGAATTAACCTAAAAATAACATCTATAAAATCATCTTTTACAGCACGTAACTTTTTTATTGACGCTATAGGAATAATTTGGTTATTTGCATCTACAGCTAATTTTTTAGCAAAAATTGGATTGAAATTGTTCAAATAGTTAAATTAGCCCTAAGTCTGTTTTTAGAAGTAGATTGAGGATGAAATCAAGATGGGGAAATTTCAATTACTTGAATTACAAGTGATGGATATTTTCAAATCACATTTTAGAGTCGGATAAATAATTATCTTAATTCTCTAAAATTATTAATCAACAATGGAAACACTTACACCACCAACTAGCAAAACCACTAAAGCTTCTTTAGAAATCAATGCTTTGCGTCAATTTACTCCTTGGTTAGCAGAGCAAAAACTCAGTCTTGCTTTTACAACTTATCAAGCAGGAAAGCTGTTTTTTATTGGTTTAAAGCCAGATGGTAAACTGTCAGCATTTGAGCGGACTTTTGAGCGCTGTATGGGTTTGTATGCTTCAGATTCAAGCCTCTACATGAGTTCTTTGTATCAATTGTGGCGGTTTGAAAATATTCTCGTTAATCCATTTCCAGCCGTTTTGATGGTATGTAAAGTCTACCGACGTAATGTAGAGACGTTATATATAACGTCTCTACAAATTTCTGGGAAAACCCAACCACCCAGAATTAATGAAATACACTACTAGTGGTCTGTCCCATAAAATATAATGGGTCAACAATGCCCAATCCTGATCACACAATATTAAGCGGGTCAATATCAATTGTTAATTTAACGGAATTGGGACAAATTTGGTGTATTTCTTCCCAGTCTGGTAATTGCGGTAAGTCTTCGGGAGCAAATTTTAATAATATTTGCCAGCGATAACGGTTTGCTACTCTCAATATACTTGCTGGTGCCGGTCCTAATACATCTATTTCCGATTCTTGGAGTTTTTCGGCGATCGCTGTGGCGGTGTTTTCTACTTGTGTCGAATCTGGACTACTTAACCGTAATAAAATCAATCTACCGTAGGGCGGATAATTTAATGCTTCTCTTTGTTCTAATTCGTCTTGGATAAAAGTTTGATAATCGTGCTGCCGTACTGCTTCAATTACTGGATGTTCTGTGGTATAGGTTTGGATAATTACCTTACCGGGGTCTTCACCCCTACCCGCACGTCCCGCAACTTGGGTTAAAGTCTGGAAAGCGCGTTCGCTGGCGCGGTAATCTGATAAATGTAGTAATCCATCGGCGCTGACTACTCCTACTAAGGTTACTTGGGGTAAATCTAAGCCTTTGGTTAGCATTTGCGTTCCTACTAATAAATGCGCTTCACCTTTCGCAAATCTGGTTAATAAAGTGCGGTGTGCTCCTTTTGTGCGGGTAGTGTCGCTATCGAAACGGATAAAACGCAATTCGGGAAACTGTTTTGTTAACTCTTGTGCTACCCTTTGAGTACCACTTCCGAAAAATTTTAAATAAGGGGAACCACATTCAGGGCAATTTTTAGGATGGGGAGTTGCATAATTGCAGTAATGACAGCGTAAAACTTGTGCAGCTCCGGCTTCGGTTTGGTGATAGGATAGCGATACATCACAATGGGGACATTCCATCACAAACCCGCAGCTACGACAGGATACGAAAGTACTGTGTCCCCGACGATGAATAAATAATATTCCTTGTTGTCCGGTTTCAACAAGTTCTTGCAAACTTTGTTGTAAAGCTTTACTAAATATAGAACGATTTCCCTGCTGCAATTCAGAGCGCATATCTACCACTTCTACCGGTGGTAATGGGCGAGAATTCACGCGCTCGGGTAAAGAAACGTAATAGGATTTTGGATTCAAAGAATTAGGAGTTAGCTTCTCCCCATCTCCTTGTCTCCGGGTGCTTATCCAACTTTCCAAAGAAGGAGTTGCAGAACCCAAAATTAGGGGACAATCTTCTAATTCTGCTCGCCAAGTTGCAACTTTTCGAGCGTGGTAGGTGGGGATGGGGGAATCTTGTTTGAATGAGGAATCATGTTCTTCATCTAATACGATTAAACCAAGGTTGGGTAATGGTGCAAAAATAGCGCTACGGGTGCCGATAACTATTTGGGGTTCACCTGCTAACATTTGTCGCCAAGTATCGTAACGCTCGCCATCGGAAAGGGCGCTATGATAAACGCTGACTTTGTTGCCAAATCTAGCACGAAAGCGGTCGGTTAATTGCGGGGTTAGTCCGATTTCGGGAACTAATACTAATGCCGATTTACCTGCTGTTAATAGAGGTGCAATTGCTTGCAAATAAACTTCTGTTTTTCCCGAACCCGTAACTCCATGCAATAGAATTGATGCATACCCATTAATATTATTTATCGTTTCTAAAGCTATTTTTTGGGCTGGTGTGAGGTTTTTTGCTTGCTTTCCGGTTAATGTTTCATCTGAATTTGTAGAGGTATCGGTTCGCAATACTTCTTTTTCTTCTACGACGATATAACCTTTTTTTTCTAAAGTTTTGATCGTCGATGAACTTGTACTGCAAGCTTGTAATAATTCAGTTTGCCACATCTCACCACCGCGTCGGCGTAATACTTCTAAAATTTCTGTTTGACGGGTGGTTAGATCTCGTTGAGAAGTACTTCCGATTAATATTACCGCTTTTTGTAACTTTGGTTTAGTTAAAC
>JBCBQE010000990.1:0-2752 GCA_039820385.1 Cyanobacteria bacterium J06635_10 | reverse complement strand
GACTACCATGTTCGTTGCACCAGGAAATTATTTGGTTATAAGCCAATTCCATTTCCATATCTTTGGGCTTATATACCTCTGTAATTAAGTCTTTAGCGGTATTTTCTAAAGATTGATTATTGTTGCTGGGAATGACAACATCAATATTTTGACAATGAATCTGGGGATACTCCTGGGGAATTACCTTACATAATCCCAAAATTGTTGTTCGTGAGGGGTTAATTGTTTCTATTCCGACAACATCATGTAATTCCGACGTCACCACAGAAAGTTCCACAGTTGTGGAATCTTGATTTAAAGTTTGATTTTTCGCAATTGCTTGTGTTAAAAACAGTAAACTGTGAAATCCCCACTTTTGCTGCTGTTCAAAATCAGAGAATAACTCTTTCTGGGTTGCTAATTGCCATAAGTGGAGACTTAGTAGAAGGTTTGGGATTAGTATTTGCTCAATATCTAGCGCAAAAATTCCATGCCAAACTTATCTTAATTGGACGCTCCGGAATACCAGATAAACAGGATTGGGAAAAATGGTTAGCTACTCACGGTCAAAATGATTTGATCGGTAACTGTATTCGTAAATTACAAGGATTAGAAGCACTTGGTCAAGGATTGTTATTCTTTAGTACAGAATTAACAGATGAAGCCAAAATCCAAGAAATTATTGACAAAGGAGAGCAAGATTTTGGTGAAATTAACGGAGTAATTCATGCTGGAGTGATGGGCGATCGCGCTAGCTATTTGATAAATTCTCTCAACACCTCGGAAATAGAACATCAATTCAGTTCCAAAGTACATGGTTTACTGACTCTAGAAAAAGCATTACAAAACAAAACACCAGACTTTTTCCTACTCCAATCATCCCTTTCCTGTATCGTCGGTGGAATTGGTTTTGCTGCTTATGCTGCTGCAAATATATTCATGGATACTCTAGCACGAGAGCGCAATAAACAAGGTTCAACCCCTTGGTACAGCATTAACTGGGATGCTTGTCAACAAGAAGAAGACGAAAGCACCACTACGGGTTCAGCATTACTTGAAAATGCAATGACACCTCCAGAAGTTTGGGAAGTCACCGAAAGAATTTTATCTCAAACTGTAATTCCTCAAATTGTTGTCACTCCCATAGATTTACAAACCCGTATCAAGGAATCCAAACAAACAAAATTAACTGATACCCAGCAGGAATCAAACACTTATACTCGTCCCGAATTATCTACACCTTATGAAGCTCCTCGAAACGAAATAGAACAGAAAATAGCCGAAGCAATGCAAGATTTATTAGGAATAGAAAAAGTAGGAATTCACGACAATTTCTTTGAACTAGGAGGACATTCATTATTAGCAATTCAAGCAGTATCTAGAATCCGTCAAGAATGGAACGTAGAATTACCAATGCGACAATTTTTATTTGAGTCACCAACTGTTGCTGGAATTGCCAAAATTATCAGTGAAAATCTCAATCAAGACACAGTTCAATCAGAAATTGCCGATGTTTTAGAACAAATAGAACAAATGGAAACAGAACAAGTCGAAGAAATTTTGAGAAATACAGATTTGGAAAGTTAATCTTTTTGCCTCCCCTACAAATTATAAATTACCAATTACCAATTACCAATTACCCATTAACAATTATTATGGAATTTAGCTTATTTTACTTCGACGGTGACGGTTCCTTAGCCGAATCAAATAAATATAAATTACTTATTGAAAGCGCAAAATTCGCCGACAAAAATGGCTTTACTGCTGTTTGGACACCCGAAAGACATTTTCATGCATTTGGTGGATTATATCCAAACCCATCTTTAACAGCAGCAGCCTTATCTATGATTACTGAAAATATCCAACTTCGTGCTGGTAGCTGTGTTTTACCATTACACGATCCTGTTAGAATAGCAGAAGAATGGGCTGTGGTTGATAATCTTTCTAATGGAAGAGCTTCTATTGCTTTTGCTTCTGGTTGGACAGTTGACGATTTCGTATTAGCAAAAGATAGTCATGCAAACCGCAAAGCTAATATGTGGAAGGGTGTAGATATTGTCAAAAAACTCTGGAAAGGTGAAGCTGTTGAACGTCAAGATGCTAACGGAAAATCCTTTACTATTAAAACATTACCAAAACCCATTCAAGCTGAATTACCTATTTGGATGACTTGTCAATCCAATGAAACTTTTATGGAAGCAGGTAAAATCGGTACCAATGTTTTAACTTCTTTACTTACCGGAACATTAGACGATATTATCCCTAAAATTAAACTGTATCGAAAATCCTTAGAAAAATACGGTCATGACCCCCAATCAGGTAAAGTTTCTTTGATGATTCATACTTTTTTAGGTAATGATATTAATACTGTAAAAGAAAAAGTCAGAAGACCATTTTGTAATTATTTAAAAACCCATTATGAATTACTAGAAAGTTTAGCTAAGGGTATGGGTTTAAATGTGAGTTTAAAAGACTTTTCCTCAGATGATTTAGATAGTTTATTGCTATTTGGTGTCGAAGGATTTATGAAAGGGAGGTCATTAATTGGTACACCAGAAAGCTGTCGTCCGTTAATTGACGAACTTGAGAAAGCTGGAGTTAATGAACTCGCTTGTTTGATTGATTTTGTCCAAGATTGTGATTATGTCATGGAGAGTTTACCTTATTTAAATAAATTGAAGGATATGTGTGGAACTTAAGTGATTCACAAAATAATTTCAAATCTTTTAGGGTGCGTTATGGTCTCTGAAGCTATGACGAGCACCCAATTTAA
>JBCBQE010000989.1:0-2753 GCA_039820385.1 Cyanobacteria bacterium J06635_10 | reverse complement strand
ATTGTGCGTTTGCAGACAGTGTAGATACGAAAGTCAAGGCACAATCCAAAGAAGGTTTGAAAGGAAGTTACGTTGGTGGTAGTTTTACTACTGGAAGCGGAATAACTAGCCTTAACATTTACGGACGATATGACTATCCTGAGTTACCCATCTCTGTCAGAGGTAGCGTGACTGTAATAGACGGTAGTGGTGATACTGACACCTTTTTCCAACCAGCAGTTACCTATGATTTGCCCATCGGTGATAAAGCAAATGCTTATGCAGGTGCTGGCTTAGCTTTTGGCAGTGGTGATTCTACAGCGTTTTTAAATGCTGGTGCAGAAACAGAAATCGCTACCAATGTAGTAGTTTTCGGGGATCTAATCGTTCCTTTAGAAGATGATACTGATGCAGGTTTCGGTATTGGACTTGGCTACCGCTTCTAAATGGTATACACGCATTTTGATTTTGACTTCTTCGGCTATTAGTGTGTTCCAAAAATAAAATAACGTATAAATTACCATGCGGGGAAGAGTATAGACTTTTCCCCGCATTTTTCATTTAAGATGAAAATTACAGAGCTTTTCAGAGCTTTACTGAATTTTAATCTAAAATGTTTTTTAGATAGCTACCAACCGGATCATTACGGAGTTATATTGTACAATAAGCAGAGCCTAAAAGAGGATGAAGAAAAAATAGTACATTGTCAGGGCAAGTGAGGAGACAAGCTTATTTATTCCACAATGTCGGATACAACAGGAGTTAACTTGTTTTAAAGCCTGTCACTAAATTACGGTTCCAACGAGCGGGTTTTTCTCAAATGCTACTACCAATTAAATACAGATAGGTACTTATCTACTTATCTAGTCAAAACTTCAGTAGACAAATTATCAGAATTTGAGGAACTAATTATGAGCCAAAGTTTACAAAAAAGAATATCGCCTAAAATTTTGTTGGTTGATAGTTACGAGATATTTTTGAGTGGCACAATCAAGATATTGCGTTATTGTTACCCAAATGCTGTAATACGGGCTGCTACAACTGTAGAAAATGCTTTATATCAAGTTGCTTCCTTTGAGCCAGATTTAGTTATCTTAGATATTTGTATTGCACAAAATATTGGGGGTGCAGCCCAAATTAGTAATGGGATACAGTTACTTAAAAAGTTATTAAGTAACTATCCATCTATTAATATTCTCGTACAAAGCACGTATATAAAAACTTTAGTGCGAATAAAATCGAAAATTGATAACCATCCATCAGGCTTTGTAGTTGCGGATAAATCTTTTTCTAGTCAGGAAATGTTGAATCGAGTAAATTGGGCTTTGCAGGGATTTACTCATACAAAAGAAATCAAAGGAATTAATTCTGGATTGGAACTTAAACCAGAGTGGTTAAGGCTACTTAATTTAGCATTTGAAGAAGGATTGCAAGATAAAGCAATTGCTGCAAATATCTGTGTTTCCGAGCGTATGGTGCGTCACTATTGGTATAAACTACAAGAAGTTTTAGAGATTAATGTTGAAGAATTAAAAAATCAAGGAAAAAATCTGCGAGTTATTACTCATATTAGAGCAAGGGAAGAAGGTTTGATTGATTAGCTGTTCTTGAAATTTGCTGGCAACTATGATAATTAAATAGGGATAATTATTGTATTTATATAATCGTAGTCATGCTTGTAAATTAAGAAAATCTATAAGTGTATTTATCCCTTAATTATTCTAGGGTTAAATAAAATTAAACTTGTTCTATTCAAGTTTGTAATGCTTTGATTAATAGCAATGCTATGTAGTCTTTAGGTAATGCAACTATTGTATGCCTGACTACATATAAAATTACTTTGAAACATAAGTTACAAATTATGAATGGCGGCACCTAATAGTATGGTGGGGAATCATATATTAAGTTTACCGATTATATATAATCATAAGACTAAGATGAATTATCAACTTAGTTCGGGATAATTTTTACTTTATTTATTATTTTTTATCCTATGGGTGATGTTAATATTCCAATTTGGGCTGGATTATAATCTGACACAAATCAAAGGGGAGTATTAATAGTCTAAAAACAGCAAAATACGGCCCGAATTTTTTGTGTCATCAAAACATAAAGAGAAGCGTTACTTCATGTTGGGCATATTCTTTTATTTCAACTATAAATGCTATAAAAGCACAGTCAAGGGTTAAGAGCCAATTTTTTTTTAGCAGAAAAAATTTGGCAGGGTACCCGTCAAATTACCGAATGTTTTTCGTAAAAATTCAACATTGTGCTGATATGTGAATAGAAATTTCTTTATATGAGTTTATATAATCGTAGTGATTTGAATTGATTTTCGCTGTATAAAGGTTAGTGCCCAAGTATTTCCCCAGTATGACAAGAGACACTAATATGAAAAGATTATCAGTAAACGTTGCAATGCTTGGATTAGGAGTAATGGCATATACTCCAAAAGTTGATGCAAAAATGGCTTTTTCTACCACACAATTATTTGCAACACAAGTTCAAGCTGAATTTATCTCGCTTTTGACTCAAGTGAATACAGATAATTCCATATTAGCAACTTCAGGATGGAAAGAGTTTTATTCAAATGAGGGAAAATTTTCGATTTTCGTACCCGATACCTCTGTAACTAATTTAAATTCCAAAGGTGAAGATTATTCTATAAATATTTACTATGCCGATACTAAGAAAAGTTCCTATATCGTTGGTTATGTTGATTATAGCATGGATTTAAGCAATTTACCACTGAGTGAAGTGTATAATAAATTTTT
>JBCBQE010000988.1:0-2753 GCA_039820385.1 Cyanobacteria bacterium J06635_10 | reverse complement strand
GAAATCGATCTTCATGTAATTAAATCTTTACTTAACTTCTTCATCTGTCTTGCTCTCACTCTCGCCGATACTTAATGATATTTAATAATTAACTTCTTGCGGATGGGTTTAATTCCCCACCGCTCAAAGGTGAAAGAATTGGGTTGGGGTTTAAATCCCCATAGATATTCCAGCCTTCTTCCAACTTCGGCTCTTCCAACTTCGGCTCTTCCTTCGTTTTAAACTTCCCACCCCCTTATCTCCCCCTCTCCACAACCCGGCGTATAATATTTAGAAAAACTCGGGTGCTTATATGAATGAATATACTTACGATTTAGTTCTACGCAAGGGTAAATTAATTACAATTGATACAGAAGATAGCGAAATTGTAGATATTGGCATAAAGGATGGACAAATTGCCGCAATTTCCTCCAATATAAACGAATCTGCTCGTCAGGAAATCGATTTAGAGTCAAATCTAATTTCACCTCCTTTTGTAGAGTCGCACATTCATTTAGATTCCGTATTAACAGCAGGAGAGCCACGCTGGAATCAAAGTGGAACCCTGTTTGAAGGAATTCAAATTTGGAGCGATCGCAAACAAACACTACAAATCGAAGACGTAAAAAATCGCGCTCTGACGATGTTAAAAGAGCAAGCAGCCATGGGTATATTATTTATCAGAACCCATGCAGATGTCAGCGAGCCGCAGTTAATTGCGCTACAAGCATTATTGGAATTGCGGGATACAGTTAAAGATTGGATGACATTACAAGTTGTTGCATTTCCCCAAGATGGAATTTCCTCCAATTCACAAAACGAGAGATTATTGGAAAAAGCCCTAGAAATGGGTGCCGATGTGGTGGGAGGAATTCCCCATTATGAATTGACGCGGGAAGATGGAGTGCGATCGGTAGAGCGTATATTTGAATTAGCAGAAAAATATAATAGTTTAATTGATATCCATTGCGACGAAATTGACGACGAGCAATCGCGATTTTTAGAAGTCGTTGCTGCTGCGGCTATTCGCTTTGCATACGGTAGTAAAGTTACGGCAAGTCATACAACTGCTTTTGGTTCTTATAATAATGCTTATGCCTTTAAATTAATGGGTTTCCTGCAACGCGCCAAAATTAATTTTATAGCCAATCCATTAATTAACATTACCTTACAAGGGCGTACAGATACCTATCCCAAGCGCCGAGGAGTCACTAGAGTCAAAGAACTATGGCAAAATGGCTTAAATGTTAGTTTCGGTCACGATTGCGTCCAAGATCCTTGGTATAGTTTAGGAACCGGAAGTATGTTAGACGTGGCTCATATGGGAGTACATATTTGTCAGATGACAGGGCGTGAAGAAGTTAATGCCTGTTATCAAATGGTGACAAGTAATGCAGCCAAGACATTAAATTTAGAATCAAAATATGGGGTAGAAGTGGGAAAACCAGCGTCTTTAATTGTGTTAGACGCACAAGATTATTACGATGCTATTCGTACTCGCATTAAACCCCGTTACGTCATCTCCCAAGGAAAAATCATCGCTTCTACTACACCAGCGGTGACTAATTTTTCATTAACCAATAATTAAATTTAAAAATAATACTTAAGGTATTAACCCTTTCGATTTGCTTATGAAGCATCATATCAAATCCGGCTAATTACTTATTATATTATTACTCCTAACTCCTAACTCCTAACTCCTAACTGCCAACTCCCAACTCCCAACTCCCAACTCCTAACTCAACTAATAATTTAATTAATCAAACCCAATTCCTATAAGGCTTTATATATGTTTTTTATAGACAGTATAAATGGTATCAAAATAAAATTTATTAAATAAGCTATTCTCTAAGTTATCAAACTTGGGCATTTTTTGATTTTGACCAAATTTGATAGATTCGTTTCAGGGGCAAAACTTTAAACAAGAGAATGAGACTATTTAAATTAGCCGCATTGACTACAGCAGGCATCTTCACAGCGATTTACGTCGGGAATACAGCCTTAGCTAGAAATAGATATGATTCAAGAGCTTCAGACAATAATTGTATTACCCGCGAAGATGTGATCGATGCTCAACAAACTTGGGGTAACGCGATTGTTGCCATCGGCAAGGCAGAAAAAGATGGAGAAGACTTTCAAGCCTTAGCAGAAGAAACTGTTGATACGCTATATGCTTATGACGAGGGTGATGTTTTATTTAAGCCAACACAAGCTGCACAAAAGCAATTTCGTCTCACAGAAGAAGATGCTCTATCCTACTTTGTTGGAGGTAATATCTCCGAAGATGGGGGGTTTGCCCTTCAACCCTGGAGTAACGTGCGATTTGAAAACGCAGTAATTAGCCTTGATTGCGATCGCGCCATGGCTATGGGAAACTACTTTTTTAAGGATGCTCATACTGGTGAAGAAACTAAAGTAGAGTATACATTCGGCTACCGCCAAGACGACGATGGAAAGCTGCTCATAAATCAACAGCACTCCTCTTTACCATTTACTCCAAGCGAACAATAATTTTATAGAGAAATATCTATCTTGCGTATTTTACCCCCTTTAAAGGGAAGTAGGAGGAATCTAAATAGCTGCGTAAATCCTCATCATAAAAAGGAAACATGAGCAGAAACAACTTTCCAACCTTCAGAAAAACGACACCACATTTGGCTTTGTCTACCTCGACGCTCAGCACCATTGATTAATCGGCGAAATTCCAGAGTCACCGCCGCACTATCTGCACCAAAAGTAACCACTTTAAGATTAATAATTTCCCTTTCTAATTT
>JBCBQE010000987.1:0-2753 GCA_039820385.1 Cyanobacteria bacterium J06635_10 | reverse complement strand
TTGTTTTAGGTAAATTATTAAATTCCAAACAGTTATTGATGCGATTTAATCGCAGACGCAAAATAGAAGATGTCGAAGGAGCTATCTACGGAATTAATCAAGATATTGATGCTTTAAATTATGTTGATAACTTGGATACTTTACGCGGTTATGAAGGAATTGCTGCTGCAAGATACTTTCCAGCTTTTGGTAATTTAATTACTAATCCTAAATTTAGTTTTTCTCAGAGATTTCGACAACCTCCCACTGATGAGATAAATTCACTGTTGAGTTTTGGGTATACGCTTTTATTTAATAATGTACTAAGCTTTATTATTGCCGAAGGGCTTTCACCGTATATCGGTAATTTTCACTATGGGGATAAACAAAAGACATATTTAGCTTTTGATTTGATGGAGGAATTTCGTTCTCCTGTTGTTGATAGTTTGGTGCTAAATATTATTAATCATTCTTTGTTTAAACCGCAAGATTTTGATATGGTTGCAACTACGGGAGGAGTTTATTTAAGTCAAACTGCTAGAAGAAGTTTTCTTAAAAAGTTTGAAAGTCGTATGAATGAAGAAATTTCTCATCCAGATTTGATTTCTCAAGCAACATATAGACACGCGATTCAATTACAAGTAAGAAGATATAAACGATGTTTGTTATCTAATACTCCCTATGAATCTTTCTTAAGAGCAGGTTAGATTAATGAGTAATGGGTAAGAAGTAATGGGTAATGAGTAAAAAATGCTTTTTACTTGTTAAGCGACTTATACTTAAATTACAAATTAATTCTTAGTATTGAAGATGTTAGTGGTTGTTGTATATGATGTTCCTAATGACAAAAGACGCACCAAGTTATCCAACTTTTTAGAAGGTTACGGGCAACGAGTACAATTTTCTGTATTTGAATGCTTTTTAAATTTAGATGAGATGCGACAACTTTTTGAGAAATCAAAAAGAATTGTCAAACCATCCGAAGACAACGTGCGATTTTATTGGATTAACGAGGATGCAGTTTCCAGAGTGCTAACTATTGGTAGCGAACATCCATCCGCGCCGCCAAACTACTATTTAGTATACATTTAATGCCACTTATGACGCATCAGCTACCTTACTTAATCCCATTACTGAAGATATGACATCACAAACTGTATCGGGAGTGAGTAACAATGCACCTTTTGGTTTAACCCAAGCTAGCGGTGTACTTTATGTCAAGAGTGATTTAGATAACAATTCTTACACCTTTAGCAGCAATCCAGAAACATTTGGTTTGCAAGGTCTGCCGCAAGGTGGGGTAACGTTATCTGGAGAAGGTGATAATAAACTATTTTATGCAGTTGAAAATGGTACGGGGGTAATTGATTTAGTCAATTTAACAACTACTGGCACTAATACTAATATCATCACTGGTGGTGAAGGTTTATTTCAAGGTGCTACTGGCACGCTTAGTGGTTCTGAAGTTTATCAAATAGACAATCTTTTGGTAGACCCAACAAGTACTAGTAGGGGTACTGTAAGTATAACTGGCACGATTGAAGTACCTTTAACTCGAAAAATTCCAGAATCAAACAGTACTGCTGCATTAACTGGGATAGGTATGATTGGAGCTACTTTTTTATTGCGTCAACGAAGTAAAAGTGCTTGATACTTGAGTATTGCGATTATCAAATTTCAGCAATGATTGAAATCTTTAACCTAGACTAGTGATGCGATCGCCTTTTAATAAGAAAATTTAGCGGTTGTAGGGTTATTTTTCATTTAAACGAGGTGAAATGAGCAATGATACTGAAAATTACACTAATAACTTGGTGATACACTTTCAATTATTGGATTGTATTTTTTCAATTAATTCGCTTTGATTTTTGAGTTTTTTCTATGACAAATAATTAGAAGGTAAGCATATGAATTTATTTTGCAAAAGAAGCATGACGTTAGGTCTTATTTTATTAACATTTGGAAATTTATTAAAAATATCTTATATAAAGCCAGCTTTAGCATTGTCTAAAACTTCAAATTCTCTTTTAGCTAAATCTAAGACACTTTTGGGGAAACGAATAAAGTATACGGGTCCCTTTACTAATACAACATATAACTTGGATGGGAATGTGACTATTGAGATGTTGTTTGAACCCAACAACAAAATATCAGGTTACATTAACTTTACAAACTATCCTGGCACCCGCCTTTTGTGTGGAGCAGGAGATTTTAAAGGTACACGGGAGAGGGACACTATACAATTTACTTTCATGTCTAACGATCCAGAAACGGATTGCCGTGGTTTTGACCGTGGATGGAGTTTTACTGTCAATGCAAATATTTCAGAAGATGGTACTGTTCTAAAGAACGGAAGTTATCAAGTTGAAAAAATTGATAAAAATAGATTAGATAGAGGAATTTTTATTGCTAATAAAACTCCTTGTAATGATGGAGAATTACAGACTGAATATAATCGTATAAGTCCAAGTTATCACTTTTATAAATATACAAATGAAATATGTTCTAAAACTGTCAAAGGTTGTACGAAAGAAAAAGTTTTTTCAACTATGATTTCGCAAAAACGTTTTATAGCTCCAACCTTTGATAATAATCCAGTTTCTAATTGCGAGAAGAGTGTCCTGATTCCCAAAAACCATATTAAAACTACTATCAACTTAAATGATTTTTTAGTGACCAATTATACATTGAATAAACACATGTTTCATCCAGGAAAAATTACTAGAAAAGTAGTTGATACAGGAAATTCAATAGCAATCACTACTATAGGAGAA
>JBCBQE010000986.1:0-2759 GCA_039820385.1 Cyanobacteria bacterium J06635_10 | reverse complement strand
TTTACCTGCCCTGCAAAAAGCGATCGCAGATGAAGGTGTGGAAGATTTGCAGTTGGATTTTGCTTTTCAGAAGTTTCCTATTCCTGCATACGAGGCAGAATCGGAATGTTGGCAAGTTTTAGGCAGCTTTCAAAATGGCTTACGTCAGTTTAATGTATATTTCCCCGATCAAGATATTAAAGGTAAAAAGGCGTTTTCTTGCAACGAAGGCAAAACACCCAGTACCCTAGAATCATTTTTAATTGATGAACGCAAAATTACTCTAGACTTAATGGTATTTGGAGTAGTACAGCGTTTAAACGGACAAAAGTGGTTGGGAAGAAATTAAGTAAGTTCGTGAAAAATATAGGTAACAGCTCCATTTTCGGGGTTGTTACCTATTCCAACATAACCAGATTCATGCATTTGTTTTAAAGTTGCTTCTACTTGGGAAAATGTTGCGCCTGTTGCGATCACTCCTTGAGTAACGCTAAGTTTTCCAGCACGATTTTCGGCCGCTTTTAGCAACTCTACCATTAAGGTTTCTTGAGGCGAACGATATATTTCCGATGCTACAGCTTGAGGAGTTTGTGCGACACCAAAAGGTGATAATCCAGCTTTTAGTCTGAGTTTAAGTTCTCTTTCCTCTACCATATTGGGAATGAGAAATAAATCCACAAACTGCCCCAAGCCGAATAAGCCGAGAGTAAACATCCATAGCAAACCCGTTGCTACTTTACCGTTATACAAACGGTGCAATCCACCCGTAAATCCTAAAAAGCCCAAAACATTGAGCATATAAGATATTTTAAGGCGCTCTTTTTCTTTATCCTGATTCTTATCTTTGACTTCAACTTTCATCTAATTTCAACTCCACCGAACGCTTAAGGCAACTGAAATGTTTGTGAATTAATAATTGTCTATATTAACAATTCAATTTTAATGTAATATTTTTAGAGATTGCTATGCCTTGATGTTAATTTAGAATGAGGCTATAATGGAATATTATTCTCTTATAAATATCTGAGAATCGCGAAAACAACTTCTGCCATAGGATTTATTCTTGATTACGAAGATAGGCGTGCGCGTTAGTTACCAATTGCTAATTAACCGTATTTTGCTTGTGGATTATCACACTCATAAGTAAAACTAAATTTTGAATTATCGACTTTTAGGATTTACAGGCATTACCAACATAAATCCGGTTAATTTTGGTAAGGCTTAAAACTCAAAGGTTAGGAATTATCTACCCCATCTTCTCATCTCCCCCCATCTCATTTGTTGCAACTCTTAACGTTTCACCTCGTTATTCCTACCATACTCCTTGGTAAACTGATATTTATACTTAAACGCAATAATTTTGTTTCCCGATTTTTAGATGTGGCAATATGCCGCGTTTATATATCAAGACCAAAGCGGATTACGCGTCTACACACCCGACATTTATCACAATCAGGACATGGTAGATTCCCTACAAAAACCAGGCTTTGAAGAAATACGTCCGGGTATTAAAGTCCCAGCGAAGGAAACTCTGCTGACACCCCGGTTTTATACCACTGACTTTGATGAGATGGCGAAGATGGACATCTCAGTTAATGAAGACGAGTTGCAAGCTATTCTCGAAGAGTTTCGCGCTGACTACAACCGCCATCATTTTGTTCGGGATGAGGAATTCGAGCAATCCTGGGAACATATTGATGGGGAAACTCGCCGGTTATTCATTGAATTTTTAGAACGCTCCTGTACGGCAGAATTTTCCGGCTTTTTACTATATAAAGAATTAGGTCGTCGTCTCAAAGGTAAAAGCCCTGTTTTGGCTGAATGCTTTAACTTGATGTCGCGAGATGAAGCCCGTCATGCTGGTTTCCTCAATAAAGCGATGTCGGATTTTAATATGTCGCTGGATTTGGGATTTTTAACCAAGAGTCGCAAATACACTTTCTTTAAGCCTAAATTCATCTTTTACGCCACATATCTTTCCGAAAAAATTGGTTATTGGCGCTATATCAATATTTACCGCCATTTAGAAAAGCATCCTGAAGATCGGGTTTATCCGATTTTCCGATTCTTTGAAAATTGGTGTCAGGATGAAAACCGCCACGGCGATTTCTTTGATGCGATCATGAGGGCACAACCGGAAACTTTGAATGATTGGAAAGCGCGGTTATGGTGTCGTTTCTTCTTGTTATCGGTGTTTGTCACCATGTATTTAAACGATATTCAGCGTAAAGATTTCTATGCTGCGATCGGTTTAGATGCACGGGAATATGATAAAGATGTGATTGAAAAAACCAACGAAACTGCTGGGCGTGTATTCCCAGTAATGTTGGATGTTAAGACTCCTGAATTTTACGATCGTTTGGAAATTTGCGTGAAGAATAACGAGAAGCTCAGAGAAATCGTAGCTTCTAAAACTCCGAAGTTCCTACAAATCTTCCAGAAGTTACCCTATTATATTTCCAACGGTTGGCAAGCTATTAAGTTGTACTTTATTAAGCCGATTGATGCTGCTGCTGCGGAAGGTAGCGTTCGATAGATTTTGGTTTTGTAAAGATTTATAAGTTTTCATTGTAAGATGGGCAATTTATGCTCGTCTTATTTTTTATTTTATAGTTAATTGAGAACCCCTCACCAAACCTCTCCCCTCTAGAGGGGAGAGGGTTTAAGTCTGTTTTCCAATGCATTGACTAACTTGTTTATTTTTCAAAGGAGTATTTTCAAGAGCAACAAGTTCAATTTCTCCGTTTTCATTGCGTATAAAACCAGTAGCTTCTACAATG
>JBCBQE010000985.1:0-2766 GCA_039820385.1 Cyanobacteria bacterium J06635_10 | reverse complement strand
CTTTTTCTTAGAAAAAGTACGTAAACTTGTACTAATATCTTTAATACGTCCTGTTGCTAACTTCATCGAATCTAGCAACTTTGGTAAATCCTCCCTGATAAATTCTAAATTAATATCTTCGGCATGTTCGTTAACATTTTCTTGGGGGGTAGGATAACTTTCTTGATAACATTCTATATGAGCGAATAAATCTTGAACGTAATCTTGTGCATTACCAATACTACCTTTGAGAAAACCGATAGGATTATTAACCTCATGTGCTACCCCAGCAACTAAATTACCTAAAGTCGCTAATTTTTCGTTTTGCACCATTTGTAATTGGGCTTGTTTTAATTCTTGCAAGGCATTTTCTAATTCTTGTGATTTTTTAATCACCCTTGCTTCTGCTTGTTCCCGTTGACGCAGTGCAGCTTTTTGTTTGCTGATATCTCTGACAATAGTTAATCCATGGGGTTTACCTTTATATATAAAAGGTAGCGCTTTCACTTCAACATCAAAATAACTACCATCCTTCCGCTTCCCAATACATTGGGTGTAAAATTCGTCTCCTGCATTGAGAGTTACTAAATAACTACCAAATAAATAAACATAATCTGGGTGAATGAAATCAGGTGGTATCAGAGATAGAAATTCTTCGTGGGTATAACCATACATCTGAGAATAAGTTGGATTAGATGCAATTAATTGTCCGGTTTCTAAATCGACTATTGATAATCCATCATTAGAGCTTTCAAAAATACTGCGATATTCTGCTTCTTTTTGAGCTATTTCCCGGGTTTTTTCTTGTTCTTGAGCGTATAAACGGGCATTTTCTAAAGAAATGGCAGCTTGAGTACAAAGAAAATTGAGAATGATAATGCGATCGCTAGTAAATACGCCACTAGTTAAGCGATTATTCAGGTACAAAACACCAATTAAATGTCCTTGGTTGAGGATTGGTAAACACAACACACTCTTCGGTTGCTCTTTAAGTAAATATTCACTAATTACGGGCAAATCAGTATTCAAATCATCAATTACCACAACTTCTTTGGTGTTTTTGACATAGTGTATTAGTGTAGTTGGTACATTGGGATTATTTTCTAACGGTTGGGAATAAAGTTCTGTTTTATCTGGTGTGGCAATGGCTTCAACATACCATTCTCCATCACGATTGGGGAGAATTAAAGCACAGCCATCGCCGCCGGAGTTTTGCAGAATAATTTGGGTGAGTTGACATAGTAACTCCGCAAGTTGAATAGTACTAGAAAGTGCTTGAGAAGCTTTGAGGATAGTAGTAAAGTCTAAAGCAGCGTTAATGCTGGTGCTAGAAGAGCGATTTATGCTTGTAGAACTATGAATCGAGATATTCTGTGCAGCCATTGTGGCTAAGCTTCCCAGGGGATTTAAGGATTGTGCAGCTTGATGAAGGATTGGATGCAGTAAATCGGGATAGCGTTGCTCTAAATCGTCAGTTTTGGCTTTAGCTCCCCAACGAGTATAACAGTAGTATGCTTCTTGCATATAACCAGCAGCAACTTTATTTTTACCCCAATTTAAGTAAAATTTTGCTGCGAGTTCGTTGGCTAATGCTTCTTCATGGAGGTATTCATTGGCTTTGGCTGCGGCGATGGCTTTGTCGTAGAGTTCAATGGCTTGAGTTTTTTCTCCCAGAATGTGATGTCGCTCAGCTTCTACAAGATCGTATTTGTGTTGAAAATTGCTAGGGCAAAACTCTACCCAAGTCTTTAATTGGCTTTGATTAGCAGCAACGCGATCGAATTCTAGCGAGGTTAATTTGCCATTCGCCAATAATGCAAGGCTGTAATAAAAGTTATGTTCTGAAACATAAAGGGTTCCCATAGCAGCTTGTCGATACTGCCAAGCTTTTTCTCCTGCTTCTATAGCCCCAATATTATCTCCAAATAAATAAGCAAGTCGCGTTTGGGCTTCATAAAAGCAGAGAACCAAAAAAACAATATTGTTTTGTAACCATTGAGATAAACAATCTTCCCCATTTAATACTGAACCTTGAAGATACTGTGGTTTGTCTGTTTCTCCAAGAAGATTGACAACGACTTGTTGGTTGATGCGAAGAAAGTCTTCATGAAATCCGTATTGCGCTTTGACAATTTCTGGGAGATAGCGCTCTTGGGCTTGACGTACTTTAGATAATGGACTACCGCTATAGAAAAAATAGTTGCAATAGTGAACGGCAGCATAAAAAGCATACTCTATATCTCCATTTTCAAATCCGCTTTGAATTGCTTGGGGAAGATATGCGATCGCGTTCTTGACATGCTCTTTCCAAGGTCTAATAAAAACATTAAACATGTTGCTGACTTTGGCAGCAAGGGTGTGGGCGTTGAATTTCTCTAAGAGCAAGAGTGAGAGTTTACCAAACTCGTATCCCGCTTCAATCTCGTTATAAATTCCACATAAAAGTGCCCCATACCAACTGTAAGCCGAAGCAGCAAGGGGGGAATGACCGTATTTTATGCATTGTCGAACGGTATGAAGAACAATCGCGGGAAAAATAGTTGGATTGGCGATATAAGCAGCAGAACTGGCATTGGTAAGAATACGAATTGCTGCTAGTTTTTCTTCATTTTTAACTACTTCAAGAGTTGCGAGATTGGCAATTTCTTCAGTTGGAAATGCAATTTCTTGGCGGAGTAATTCTATTTCTGCTTGAATTTTCTGCAATTCTGTAGGTATATTGATGCCAAGAAAAACGAGAACATCAAGAGCCAGGGAAATCGCCTCATTCATTTTATTTTGATTGAT
>JBCBQE010000984.1:0-2770 GCA_039820385.1 Cyanobacteria bacterium J06635_10 | reverse complement strand
CTTCCTTGTTCAATTTGTTCGGTTCCAACTGCAATTTTATTCCGCAATTCCTCCAACCTTCTTTCTTGTTCTTCTAGTAATTTAAACGCTTCATTAATAACATCATCCGCCGATAAAAATCTACCTGTAGCAATTTGCTCTTGAATAAATTTTTCGTGTTCTGGTTTGATTTGGATATGCATTATTTACCTGTCCTAATTAATAAAAGCATATTTTGTAGGGTGTGTACTCCACAAAAAGATATTGTGCGTAGTGAGGGATAAAATTAAACTACGCACCATTTTCTTTATTTTAACAATCTCGTTATTTGATTAAAGGACAGATGGTGCGTTAGACGAACATTTAATTTATCTGTTAAATCAGTATATAGTCGTGCGTCTAACACACCCTACAAAAAATAAATCTTGACATTCTCGTTATTTAATTAAAGGATAGATGGTGCGTTAGACGAACATTTAATTTATCTGTTAAATCGTTATATAGTCGTGCGTCTAACACACCCTACAAATTACTACAAATATTAAATTACTCTCCATCTCTTCCCTCCGCGCTTACCTCAGCGCCCCTCTGCGTTTAAAAAACAAATCTTGACATCCACCAACATTTTTAGTACAAATGCACTAAATACCTCTTATATTAAACCTCTATTTTCAAACTCTTAAAACCAGGAGGCGTACAAGCGTGCAATCAATCCAACCAGAAACCAAACAACGAATCGAAGAACTACGAAAACTCTTAATCAAAGCAAGTTACGCTTACTACGTCCTCGACGCTCCCACCATGGAAGATGCAATTTACGATAAATTGTATCGCGAATTGCAAGATTTAGAAACACAATACCCCGAATTAATCACTACCGATAGCCCAACGCAACGAGTTGGTGAAAAACCTGCAACTGGCTTTACTTCTGTAGCTCATAATATTCCCCTTTACAGTTTAGAAAATGCCTTTGATATTAACGAATTAAAAACTTGGGATGAAAGATGGAGAAGAAATGCACCTCCCCAAGAGCAAGTCGATTATGTATGCGAATTGAAAATTGACGGTAATGCCTTAGCGTTAACTTACGAAAATGGCATCTTGGTAAGGGGTGTGACTCGCGGTGATGGAGTATCAGGAGAAGATATTACTCAAAACGTGCGGACAATTCGTTCGATTCCTTTAAGATTAAATTTGGATGATGTTGAAATACAAAATAATGCTTCTTTACAAAGGATAGAAGTGCGTGGTGAAACATTCTTACCTTTGGATGTATTTGAAAAAATTAACCAGGAAAGATTATCATCTGGTGAAAGTCAATTTGCAAACCCCCGGAATGCTACTGCCGGTACTCTCAGACAGTTAGATTCCCGTAAAGTTGATAAAAGACGCTTGGATTTCTTTGCTTATACTTTGCAAATTCCCGGTATGGATGATTCAAGTATTGCGAATAATCAATGGGAAGCTTTGGAGTTATTGCGAAAATTAGGCTTTAAGGTAAATCCCAATAAACAACTTTGTCATTCTCTCGATCAAGTTGCTCAATATTATCAACATTGGGATAAAGAACGGTTAAATTTACCTTACATGACTGATGGTGTTGTAGTAAAGCTTAATTCTTTCCCGTTGCAACAAGAATTAGGCTTTACTAATAAATTCCCTCGATGGGCGATCGCACTTAAATACGCAGCCGAAGAAGCACCAACCCGCGTAGAGAATATTACGGTTAATGTTGGTAGAACCGGTGCGCTGACTCCCTTAGCGGAAATGCAACCCGTACAGCTTGCGGGAACTACAGTATCGAGAGCTACACTACATAATGGCGATCGCATTGCTCAGTTAGATATCCGAGTTGGCGATACCGTCATTGTGCGTAAAGCTGGGGAAATCATTCCGGAAGTAGTGCGAGTACTCAAAGAATTACGTCCTGAAAATACTATACCTTTTGAAATGCCAAGTAATTGTCCCGTTTGCGGACAACCCGTGGTAAAAGAAAAGAGTGAAGCAGTAACGAGATGCGTTAATATCAATTGTCCTGCAATTGTCAAAGGATCCATTGAACATTGGGTAAGTCGTAATGCCTTGGATATTCGCGGCATGGGTGAGAAAGTTGTACATCAATTGGTAGATAAAAAATTAGTTAATTCCGTAGCTGATTTATACGAGTTGACAGAAGAGAAATTAGTTAATTTAGAAAGAATGGGTAAAAAATCAGCAGAGAAGCTGATAGATGCAGTTGAAAAATCAAAAAATCAACCTTGGGCACGGGTATTATATGGTTTAGGAATCCGTCATGTAGGAAGTACGATCGCTAAAACTGTAACGGAGAAGTTTGATAGTGTAGACAAATTAGCAGCAGCCAAAGTTACAGATATTGAAGCCATTTATGGAATAGGCATAGAAATAGCCGAAAGTATCCATAAATGGTTTCGTATAGAAGCCAATCAAACATTAATTGAACGTTTGCAAAATGCAGGATTGCAATTTGTAGAAACGCAAAAAGTAGTATCTTCTGAAGTGAATCAGAAATTAGCCGGTAAAACCTTCGTAGTTACTGGAACATTACCTACCTTAACCCGCGACGAAGCCAAAGAATTGATTCAAAATTTTGCTGGCAAAGTATCGAATTCAATTAGTAAAAACACCGATTATTTAGTAGTAGGAGAAAACGCCGGTTCTAAATTAACTAAAGCAGAGAAATTGGGAATTACTCAATTGAGCGAAGAACAACTTTTATCAATGATCAATGAACAATGATCAATGAACAATGAACAATGAACAGTGAACAATG
>JBCBQE010000983.1:0-2796 GCA_039820385.1 Cyanobacteria bacterium J06635_10 | reverse complement strand
CACTAACCAACAGAAAAGCCGCAATCGATATCATCGAAAACCTCCGCACCAAAGTAGATAGCAACGAGTTACGTACATCCTACTTCGCTACTGTACAAGATATCTACAAACTCCACATCGACATTTTGATGCAGCTACACAAACAAAACCCATCAAAAGGATACGATGCTCAAGCACTTGCAACCAGCGAAAAATCCCGCGCTAGAGGACTTTTAGAACTATTAACCGAAGCAAATGCCGATATCCGCAAAGATGTAAATCCCGAACTTGTAGCTCAAGAAAAGCAGTTGCAGCAATTAATCAATTCCAAAGAAAAATTACGACTTGAAATAGTTAGCGACAAGAATAAAAGTAATGATCTAATTTCTAAAGCTGCTGCACAAAGGTTTAAAAAAGAAGTTCAAAATCATATCTACGAACTCAATCAACTAAAAGCCAAAATCAAAACCACCAGCCCTAAATACGCAAAACTAAAATATCCCGAGCCTCTTAACTTAAACCAAATCCAACAACAATTAGATAAAGACACCGTACTTTTACAATATTCCTTGGGTGAAAAACGCAGCTATCTATGGAAAGTAACTCCAAATTCCCTCGATAGTTACGAATTACCTAAAAGCGAGGAGATAGAAGAAACTGCGAATAAATTAAGAAATCTCTTGCAAGATCCATCTACCCAAAATCGTTCACCAGAAGAAACTAGTAAAGCTGCTACCGAACTAAGTAAACTCATTCTCACACCCGTTGCAAATCAACTTGGTAAAAAACGCTTGGTAATTGTTGGTGATGATGCTTTGCAATATATTCCGTTTGCTGCATTAACCGATTTAAATGCCCAATCGCAAGAAAAACAAACAGATGTCAATTACCAACCCTTGTTAATCAATCACGAAATTGTTCATCTACCATCAGCATCAACCATCGACATTCTTAGAAAAGAAACCGCACAACGCCCTATCGCACCTAAAACTTTAGCAGTACTTGCAGATCCAGTTTTTTGCAAAGATTATCAACCAGCTACTGGTAAACCCTGTAATGACAAAAACATTGACATTGATGTAGAAGCCTACAGAAGCAGCGACTTTGACAAAATCGATTCACTTCCACATACCCGTAAAGAAGCAGAAGAAATTCTCAAACTAGTATCACCAGCAAATAGCTTACAAGCCTTTGATTTCGATGCTAACTACAACTGGGCTACTCAAAAACAACTTAGCAATTATCGTTACCTGCATTTCGCAACCCACGGTTTTGTTGACACCGAAAACCCGCAATTATCAGGCATCGTGCTGTCATTATTCGATAAACAAGGCAATCCGCAAAAAGAAGGTTTTCTCAGACTGCACGAACTATTTAACCTCAACTTCCCCGCCGAGTTAGTAGTATTAAGTGCCTGTCAAACCGGATTGGGTAAAGAAGTCAAAGGTGAAGGATTAGTGGGATTGACAAGAGGACTAATGTATGCTGGTGCCGAAAGAGTTGTGTTGTCGTTGTGGAAAGTTAAAGACGATTCAACTTCATTATTAATGCGTCAGTTTTATCAAGAAATGTTGCAGCAAGGAAAATCGCCAGCTAGCGCATTGAGGGAAGCGCAGATAAAAATGTGGCAAACCCAAGAATGGCGAAATCCATACTACTGGGCTGCTTTCACGATTCAGGGAGAGTGGAAAATGTAGAGACGTAGCACTGCTACGTCTCCAACCAATGTGAAATCCCCACAAATTTCTGCTGATTAATTTTATGCGTCATGCCATTTCATCCAATTATTGGTAGACATCACAATATAGGGAGACGTAGCAGTGCTACGTCTCTACACGAAAACAGTATTAACTAACAAATCAAAACTACGAATGAATAAAAAACACATCCAAAAACAACCTTTCGCTTTCTTAATCGCTTCAATTGCGATCGCAATAATTTTCGGTTCCTTAACAACAATGCAAGCAGAAGCAGAAACGGAATCTCAAAATACTGCTTCTCCTGAATTTATCAACGTTCAAGATGGTCAAAAAATTCAACTACAAGGAGATGGTAAGCCTTTCAAGCCTGCTAAGATCAAACAATCTGATAAACCTTCTGATGAGAGAGGAATTATAGGTTTAGGTAAAGATGACCGTCTTCCGATGTTAAGCAGAGATTATCCTTGGGCTGCGATTGGACGAATTGAATATGTAAAAGCTGATGGAGAAGACTATCACTGTACGGGAAGTTTGATTACTGAAGATATTGTTTTAACTAACGCTCATTGTGTTGTCGATCCTTACACCCATAAAGTTAGTCAAGAAATCAAATTTCGACCTAATGTCATCAACGGTAGATCGAAAGATGACAAAGATACCGCTGTTGTCAAAAAAATTATTGCTGGTACCGACTTTAAAGAAGCAAATGCATTAAAAAATGATTGGGCTGTTGTCAAAATTGATAAACCCCTCGGTAAAAAGTACGGTTATTTTGGATGGGTTTCCTTACCAACATCAACCATGCTCAAACATCGAGAAAAGTTTCGCATGATAGGCTACTCCGGAGACTTTCCGACTGCTGAAACTTTGAAAGCTTTTCCTTATCTTAAAGCAGGTGAAGGATTAACTGCTGGTGTCCATGATGGCTGTAGCATTGTTAAAGAAGAAGCTGGTTCGCTGTTTCATGATTGCGATACCACCGCGGGTTCTTCTGGAGGACCAATTTTAGCTCAAATCAAAGGTAAATATTATATCATCGCTCTCAATAATGCCGAAAGATTCGATGCTGATGGGGTAGCGATAGAAAACCGTGCGGTTAAAGTTTCTTTCTTGAATC
>JBCBQE010000982.1:0-2803 GCA_039820385.1 Cyanobacteria bacterium J06635_10 | reverse complement strand
CTATTATCTATTACAAATTATAAAACCGTTAAATAAGTATCTTTTCCTTCTACTGGTAAAACGCGCAATTTTTGATTATTTAAATCTGGTTCTAATCCTAAATCTTCTAAAGGAATTAAACCTAATAATGGATCGGAATCTTCTGGTAATTCAATACAATTAAATACTCCTTCTCTTCCTTCAACAGAAAGGTTTAACATTTTGAAAATACGAGCTTTGTGAACTCCTGTAGCGATTTTCACGTCTACTTCTCCTTGAAGAGGTAATCCTAAATCAAGAATAATATTTTTAGGTAAGCAAAGTCTTGTTGCTCCGGTGTCAACTAAAACATTATCTAATGTTATTGAGCGGATTTGTTCTTCTGGGATAAATCCTCTTTCTGCTAAAGTTTGGTCGATTTGATTAGTAATTTTAATTTTGGTTGTGACTTTGCCCATTTTCTTATTTTTGTAAGGAATCATATTATTATCTGATAAATTTATGTATGAAAATTCTTGAATAATGTAAATATTTTTAGGTCTTTAATTATATTTTATGATTTTTTTGTTTGAGAGATTTATTTATGTAAATATTTCGTCATTAAATGGCATATTTTTTTGTAGGGTGCTTGTACACTGACTGATTTTTTAACGCAGTAATAAGGCAATGAGGGTACGGCACCACCCGGGTATTGTGACTTCATGTGAAGTGTATCCAAAAAAACTAATCAATTTTCTCCACCGCTGCAAAAATTATTGCATACCCTCTATTTGCTCGGAGATATGAATAGTTGGGAAAAGAATGTGGTGGAGAATTGAGTCATGGGTTACAGTCTTAATTTATTAGCCGTTGCCAGCGTGTTTTTAGTTTCCTTACCTGTGGAAGCTGTGGTAATGGATAGGTTATCTGTTGTTAGTGAGGAAGTGATGATAGCCCAGGGGGAAGGGAGGAAGCAGCGTAGAGATGAAGCAATGCGGTTGAATGAATTAGGTTTGCAACAGTTGGATAAAGGTGAATATCGAGAAGCATTAAATAATTTTGAGCAAGCTTTAGCTATTGTTAGAGAAAT
This sequence comes from Cyanobacteria bacterium J06635_10, assembly GCA_039820385.1. GTDB lineage: Bacteria > Cyanobacteriota > Cyanobacteriia > Cyanobacteriales > Nostocaceae > Rivularia. The sequence goes on along the minus strand of JBCBQE010000982.1, from coordinate 1,755 downwards.
TGGAGAGCGTGAAAGCGAAGGTACTATTCTCAACAATATTGGCGTAGTTTACGAAAAATTGGGAGAATACGTCAAAGCATTGGATTATTACCAACAATCTTTAGTTATTCACAAAAAAGTTGGCAATAAGCTGATGGAAGGTACTACTCTCAACAATATTGGAGAGGTTTACCGTAATTTGGGAGAATACCCTAAAGCATTGGATTATTACCAACAAGCTTTAGCGATTGTTAAACAAATTGGCAATCAAGCAGGAGAAGGTACCACCCTCAACAATATCGGCTCAGTTTACCAAAGTTTGGGAGAATACCCCAAAGCATTAGATTACTACCAACAATCTTTAGCTATTCATAAAAAAGTTGGCAATAAGCCGATGGAAGGTACTACTCTCAGCAATATTGGCAATGTTTACAACAGTTTGGGAGAATATCCTAAAGCATTGGATTACTACCAACAATCTTTAGTTATTCATAAACAAGTTGGCAATAAGCCGATGGAAGGTACTACTCTTAATAATATTGGAGAAGTTTACCGTAATTTGGGAGAATATCCTAAAGCATTGGATCACTACCAACAAGCTTTAACGATTGTTAAACAAATTGGCAATCAAGCAGTAGAAGGTACTACTCTCAACAATATTGGCAATGTTTACAACAGTTTAGGAGAATACCCTAAAGCATTGGATTACTACCAACAATCTTTAGCTATTTTCAGAAAGATTGATTATAAAGCAGCAGAAGGTAGTACTCTCAATAACATTGGAGAGGTTTACCGTAATTTGGGAGAATATCCTAAAGCATTGCATCACTACCAACAAGCTTTAGCGATTGTTAAACAAATTGGTGATAAAGCGACGGAAGGTACTACTCTCAACAATATCGGCTTAGTTTACACGAGTTTGGGAGAATACCCCAAAGCATTAGATTACTACCAACAATCTTTAGCTATTCATAAACAAGTTGGCAATAAGCCCATAGAAGGTACTACTCTCAACAATATCGGAGAAGTTTATCGTAATTTGGGAGAATACCCCAAAGCATTGGATTACTACCAACAATCTTTAGCTATTCATAAACAAGTTGGCAATAAGCCGATGGAAGGTACTACTCTCAACAATATTGGCTTACTTCTAAAAGCACAAAAACAACCCAAACTAGCAATAGTATTCTACAAACAATCCGTCAGCACCTACGAACAAATCCGCAAACAACTGCGATCGCTCCCCAAACAACAACAAGAATCCTACACTAAAACCGTCGCTGACACCTATCGCAACCTTGCCAACTTACTAATCAACCAAGACAGAATACTAGAAGCACAACAAGTATTAGACTTATTAAAAGTCCAAGAATTAAAAGATTATTTAAGCAAAGTACGCGGAAGTGGTGAAAAACTAGTTATACTCCGTCCAGAAGAGGAAATTCTCAAAAAATACAATCAACTCCAAATAAGTGCGATCGCCCTCGGACAAAAACTCACGAAATTACGCAAAATTCCACCAAACAACCGCACCGAGGCACAAAAACAAGAGATTAAAAAACTCGTCAAATTACAAACAGAACTCAATAAACAGTTTAACGAATTTAGCCAAAGAAAGGATATTGTTGCACTTTTAGATAGTCTTAGCCGTCAAGCACAAAAAATGGCGGTTGATTTATCAGATTTAGATGCATTACGAGATGATTTAAAACGTTTAAATGCCGTAATGCTATATCCTTTAATATTAGAAGATCGTTTGGAATTAATCATTACCAC
>JBCBQE010000981.1:0-2807 GCA_039820385.1 Cyanobacteria bacterium J06635_10 | reverse complement strand
TAACTTCCTGTGCCGTTAATTGAGTAAATCTTGCATTAACAGAAGTTTCTGTATCGATATCGATACCATTCAATTTGGTGTTACCATTGATGATTGGTTCTGTAACATCTTATCTGGTTGCCGATAAACTGATACCGGGTTCGCTGTATGCCAAGCTTTTGCAATTGAATGGTATCGATATCGATACAGAAACTTCTGTTAATGCAAGATTTACTCAATTAACGGCACAGGAAGTTATGCAACGTGGGGTGGAAACTCTACAAGCACAGATGACTGTAGATGAAGTTATACAAGCATTTTCTCATTCTACTCAACGTGGCTTTCCCGTACTAGAAGACGGTATATTAGTAGGAATTGTCACCCAGAGCGATTTAATGAAAATACGTGAAGGGAAGTTATCTAGAGATGCTCCTGTAAGACAAATCATGACATCTCATCCGCTAACGATTACTCCCAAGCACAATTTAAGCAATGTACTATATTTATTAGATAGGCATAAAATTAGCCGTCTACCAGTCCTAGATGGGCGCAGACTTGTAGGAGTGATTAGTCGTGGCGATATTATTAGAGCGGAAGCCAACTATCTCAATTGCACAAGCGTTCGCAACCAACCGAAGATAAAGCCTTCTTACACAGTTTATCAAACTCAGTCACCGAATATTGGACGAGGAAGATTATTAGTTTTAGTTGCCAATCCCGAAACCGCAGACATGCTATTACATATAGCAGCAGTTGTAGCTAAATATAATCGCTACGAAGTTGAATGTTTGCAAGTAATTAAAATTCCTCGTCATAGCAATCCAGCAGAAACCCCCGTAAAAACTACAAATAGTCGGCGATTGTTATTATCAGCAGAAGTTATGGGTAAAAAATGGAAAATTCCCATACATACGCAAATTAGAGTCGCTCATGATGTGGCAAACGCTACACTAGAAACTATCAAAGAGCGAAATATAGATACAGTTTTAATGGGGTGGAAAGGTAGTACGGATACCCCTGGGCGCATTTTTGGTAACGTTATCGACACCCTAATTCGCCAAGCTACCTGTGAAGTAGTATTGGTCAAATTAGGAAAATATATCAGTAAAAAAATACATAACAATTCTTCTACCCACATCAATTTTAAACGCTGTTTAGTACCAATGGCTGGCGGACCAAATTCAAAAATAGCGCTTAAATTATTACCTGCTTTAGTCTCTTCAAGTAATAAATTAGAAATTTGTCTGACACAAGTTTTTCCTCCATCAGAAACCCAACCGGATATGAAAGTATTGCAAGCAGCCATGGCGAGACTTGTCGCGAGGGAGAAATCATCTCATAAGATAAAGGCCATTCCAATTAAAGCTGAATCGGTAGTTGAAGGTGTAATTGACTTAGTTAAAACTGGAGGTTTTGATGTAGTAGTTTTAGGTGCCTCTCGCGAAGGAATGTTGCAGCAAGCTATTAAAGGTAATATTCCAGAAGCAATCGCATCTAGTGTTGATTGTACCGTGATATTAGTGCGGCAAGAAATTCAGTCTCAGATTGAAGTTTAAGTATTATTACAGTAATAATTTAGTAGTATTTAATTCTGAATATAGCGGTTTTCCTTTGAGTAGAATACAGTCCAAACCCCTCTCCATTGACGAAGTCGTGCTCGTTGAGTACCTGATGTGTTATTACATGGTAATTAACGGATAAATCTGATAATTTCCGGTAATAACTTCTTACTTCAACGGGAGCATGGGAGCGGTTATCCCTCAGTAAGCTTAGACGCTACATCCTAACGCCATCAAGTTAATAGCTGCGTTCAAATCTCTATCCAAGCTAAAACCACAATTGGCACATTTAAAAATTCGTTCTGATAATTTCAGAACTTCTCTTTTATGTCCACAATTACTACAAGTTTTAGAGCTTGGATAGAATCTATCGGCAATTATTAAGGTACTACCAAACTTTTTACACTTATATTCAAGCTGTCGTTTAAATTCATAAAAACTACAATCAGATATTGATTGAGATAATTTATGGTTTTTTACCATCCCAGAAACATTTAAATCTTCTACTACTATTTTGGCGTGGTTTTTGCTTAGGTAAGTAGTTATTTTATGAAGAGTATCTTTTCTAAGATTAGCTATATGAGCGTGTAGTTTGGCTAGTTTGTTTTTGGCTGACCTATGATTATTGCTACCTTTTTCTTTACGACACAACTGTTTAGATAAACGCTGTAATTTTGATAGCTGTTTTTTATAGTGTTTTGGATTAGGAAATACTACCCCAGTGCTTAGAGTTGCAAGTACTTTTACCCCTAAATCAACACCTACAACATCATATTGCTTAGTTGTTGGTTCAGTGTCTACCTCATAAGCAAAGGCTATAAACCAATTATTTGCTATTCTCGAAATCGTTATGGTTCTGCTAGTTGTGTGAGGTAAACCTTCATAAGTTTTAACCCAACCGATGGTCGGTAATTTAATTCTAATACCACCTACATTTATTGGTTTTCCACCTGCATCAATCGTAAAACTATCATGCTTTCCCTTTTTTTTGAAGGTCGGTCTTTCTCCTAATTTTTTGAAATATCTGTCAAATGCCTTGCCCAAATTATCAAAAGCATATTGGGTTATCTTTTGACAGATTCCTTTTTCTTTAATCCATATGTATTCTGGTTTTACATAGTTATTAAAGAACTTTTTGAGGATAAATTTATTTGGCTTAAGTCCGCTTTTATACATATCATTCCAAGTTGCTAAACCCCAGTTATAAGTAAACCGAGCAATACCGGCGTGTTTGCTCATTATTACTTTTTGCTCGCGAGTTAAATTTAA
>JBCBQE010000980.1:0-2812 GCA_039820385.1 Cyanobacteria bacterium J06635_10 | reverse complement strand
ATACAGAAAAGCTGTAGCCCTTGAGTAATTCCATTTCTTAGCTCTGTTTTCAATATCTTCCTTTAATTGTGTATAAACATGGTATTTACTCAACCAGTTACGTAATTTTGACCAGTGGCGGATTAATGCATCATGAACTAAGTTAATAACTTCAAATTCCGTTCCGTCATCTCTTTTTTCTTTAGTACTAACGATTAGTTTTTTGTCTATTAGCGTTTGTTTTACACTATTAATTTCTTCTGGATTGTAGCGCGATGTTTGTTCCAATTCAATTGCGGCAATTTTTTTGCGAGTATCTCCAGTACTGTCTCCTAAGTGAGTTAATTTAAGTAAAATATACTTTGCTATCAATTGCTGATCTCGTAAATTGGCATAAATCAAATTTGCATCTTTCTCTAATTCCTTTAAGCCCTTTAGCTCTGTGTATCTATTTTTCGTTAATATTAAACTATTACTCTTTTTTTCACTATGTTCTGCTTGTAGTTTTTTCCAAATTTTTTCTAAGGTGTATTGAAGTAAAGGCAAGCTCCCAGGCTCGTTTTGTACGTCTTCAATTAACTTTTTTGTAAGTTGCTCATTTACATCTACACCTAATTCACTTGCAGGCCCTTCAATAGCTTCTTTTAACTCATCATTATCCATAGGCGTTACAGCTACAAGATGCTGTTGAATCTTTCTTGCAAGTACTCCATCATCACGTTCAGCGCATTTGCCAAAAAAATCGATTCGTAGTGCTAAAACCAAACAAATTTTAGTATTATCTTTATATTTATATTTATCTTGATATTTATCTTTATATTTATCTTTATATTTATCTTTATATTTATCTTTATCTTTTAAAGCACCTAATAGACATTCAAAAAACTTCTCTATTTTTTCATTATGCTCTTCCTTATCCTCACCCAGAGTAAATACCTCTTCAAACTGGTCTATCACTAATACTACTTTCTCTGTATCAGCTTTACGAATCAAATCTTTCAAACCTTCTGAGCCTCGATCGAGATATTCTTTAGCTTCAGCTATTTTTGATTGAATCTCCTCTTCAGTATTTGACGAGTTTTTATCTACTAATATATATGAAGCGAATGCTTCTGCTAAACTTTGGAGAGGACATATACCTGGCTCAAAAATAGCAATTTTCCAACTGTCACTACCCGATATCTGTTCACCTAGTTTGAGTTGGTAAACTAAACCTGCTCTGATAACACTAGACTTACCACTTGCTGATGCTCCCATAAGCGCCAGAAAATTGTTTTTACGTACTTTTTCAAGTAGTTCGTCAGTCAGCTTCTGCCGTCCAAAAAAATATTCAGGATCTTCTTCCTGGTCAAAGTAAGCTAAACCTTTGTAGGGATTTTTATCTAGCTGTGGTTTGTCCTGATTATTTTTTTGTTCTTCTTTTGTTCCTAAAATCTGAATTTTTTTCCCAAAAGAAATACGTTTAAAGTCTCCATATTCCTTCAATTTTTTTTCATATTTTTCCTTCAATACTTTGATCAATGTTTTGTTATCAATGCATTTATTCTCTTGATCTAATTTGAGTTCATTGAGTATTGCATTAGTTAAATAGCTACAACCATTAATTTTATGTAAAAAAATCTTGTTTTCTTTCTGAAAAGAAACAAGAAAAAATCTGTTTATACCATTTTGATAACTCGGTATTAATTTATCAATCTCTATTTTTTGTTCTTCGTTATAGCAGCAATCTAAAATAATAATTTGCTGCTCAACCGAACTTTCTTGTAATAATTGTTTTAACCACCGTAAAGATACTCCTAATTCATAATCTTCTGAAGGATTAGAATCGCTAGTTGTCAGAAAAACTTCTTTAATTCCTTCATCTTTAACTACCACGTATCCTGAAAAATAAAATAAAGCCATTTTGGGACTATCTCCCTTTGGCTTGAAAAGCTGGGCTAGATCTTTTTTAAGGTCTTTTCTCGTTATTTCTTCATGTATATCTACGTCGAATTTTCCTTGCTTTTCCAATCTGTTTGCCATATATCTGGCATTGAAACCAGGTACTTGAAGATTGGTTAAACCCCTGTATTCATATTTATTAATTCCAATAACTAAAGCTTGAGGTTTTTGACTTGAAGCATTATTTGTACTTTTCATAGTAAAAGATTACGTGTTTTCTAATTTGTATGACTTATTGATTTAAGATAGATATATCTAGTAACTGACTCAAAGATTCATCGTATTCTGCCGATTCATAATTAAGAGCATTCTTGACTTGCTGAGGAGTTAATTGATCGGCTCCGATTAATTTGGTTTGATTGAGGTTAGCATCACGAAGGTTGGCATCAGTTAAATCCGCACCAGTTAAATCCGCACCACTCAAATCTGTACCGCTCAAATCCGCACCACGAAGGTTAGCATCACGAAGGTTAGCACGACTTAAGTTAATGGCATTGAAGTTAAAATTATTCAGTTCCGCATCACTTAAATCCGCACCGCTTAAATCCGCACCGGATAAATCCACATGAGTTAGAATTGCACCAGCAAAATTAACTTCCCGCAGGTCTGCATTTATAAAACTAGTACCACTAAGGTTTGTACCGATTAACTTAGCACCACAGAGGTTAATACCATTGAGAATAAAACCACTCAGATCGATACCACTAAGATTTGCACCGCTGAAGTTTGTATTAGAAGGGAATGTTTGCTGCAGATTGGCACCGCTGAGTTCTGCATTACTAAAATTGGTTCCTCTAAGATTGGCACCGCTGAGATCTGCATCACTAAAATCCGCGCCGCTGAGGTTAGCTATTCTAAGATCTGTATCTAATAATTCGGCATTTATTAAATG
>JBCBQE010000979.1:0-2812 GCA_039820385.1 Cyanobacteria bacterium J06635_10 | reverse complement strand
CAAAAACTAAAATTGCGTCCATTTATCTTAAAGCCATCTTTACCGCGCACTGCTATTAGTTTAAGCGTTATTTCAGTTATGACTATGGGATTCGGTTTACTATATTTGAATTATTCTCAAACTAAAAAGAAACCGACAAAAACTACTATCAATACACCAATTAAACCTACAGTAAATGCATTAGCTAGATTGGAACCAAAAGGACAGGTAATTAATATTGGAAGTGCATCTACAAATAGAGGTAATAGTAGTAAATTAGCAAAACTTTTGGTTGAACAAGGAGATATAGTAAAACCAGGACAAGTAATTGGAATTTTAGATTCACAAAAACAATTAGCTAAAAATCTTGATGAAGCACGAGCTCAAGTTGAAATTGCCAAATCTCGATTAAACGAAGGTTTGAGCGGAAGAGCCGAAGTGCCGAAGTTGTTTGGAATTGGGATGGGGATTTAAACCCAGCCCAATTCTTTCACCTTTGAGCGGTGGGGAATTAAACCCATATGTTTAAGTTAAATCAAGTCAAAGCAGGTGCAAAAAAGGGAGAAATTAAAGCACGTCAAGCAAAGATTTCTCGGTTACAGGTAGAAATACAAGGAGAAAATCAAACAGCTAATGCACAAATAGCTCGTTTACAAACACAATTAAACGGAGAAATTTCGTTGGTTCATCGTTTATTGCTGATGGTAGCTTGATAACCAGCGACCAAAATTTTCTTCGTATTTTTAAAGGTAGAACAGCAGGTGAGGTTAGCTTGGGTTTAATTAAACTCAAACCCGATAGTGACGAAAATATTACTGTAACCGAATTAAAAAGTCTACTACCTTCAGACGTAAAAGTATTTACCCTCAAGGAATTTATTGCTTCAGAAAAAAACTATTGGCAAACTAGCACATCCATCGGTTTTATTTTCTCTTTTGGTGTGGTGGTAGGGTTCTTAGTAGGTGTCATTATCGTTTATCAGATTCTGTTTAGTGATGTATCAGATCATTTACCAGAATACGCAACCCTCAAAGCAATGGGTTACAGTAATTTCTATTTATTAAGGGTAGTATTCCAAGAAGCGATTATTCTCGCTGTATGTGGATATATTCCTGGATGTCTGATTTCTATTGGTTTGTACGAAATAACTCGCAGGGCTACAAGTTTACCGCTAATCATCCCTCCAACGCGCATTATCCAGACTTTAGGGTTAACTATCGTCATGTGTGTTGCTTCCGGTGCGATCGCAGTTCGTAAGTTAGGTTCTGCAGATCCCGCAGATATCTTTTAATTTTGATTGGTTTTGACAGAGAGGGGCAAGAGGGTGGAGGGGGTAGAGAGGGAAGAGGGGGTAGAGGGGGAAGAATAGAAATTGGGTTTTCTTTGTGTTCCTACTGTCTGAAAAAGATATGCTTTGCTAATTTAATTTTTTCTAGTAATTAAATAGTTTTAAATCATATAAATATTGTTAGGAATATGATTAATTATCCAGTTATTGATATTCATAATTTGAATCATTACTTTGGTAAAGGCAACTTACGCAAACAAGTTTTATTCGATATTAATTTGACAATTGATGTGGGTGAAATTGTAATTATGACTGGTCCATCTGGTTCGGGAAAAACGACTTTATTAACTTTAATTGGTGGATTGCGTTCTTCGCAATCGGGTGAACTTTGTGAAGCTTCTGAAAAATTGTTGCTGAAAACGCGAAGAAAAATCGGTTATATTTTCCAATCTCATAACTTACTTAATAGTTTAACAGTTAGAGAAAATGTAGAAATGTCCTTAGAACTTCATGATATTTACTATCATCAAAGAAAGGAAAAAGCCGCAGAAATTATAGAAGCTGTGGGATTGGGAAATCATCTTAATTACTACCCAGATAATCTATCTGGGGGACAAAAACAACGAGTAGCAATTGCTCGTGCATTAGTTAGTAATCCAAAAATAGTCTTAGCAGATGAACCAACAGCAGCACTTGATAAAAAATCGGGACGGGATGTTGTAGAACTTATGCAAAAACTAGCGAAACAACAAGGTTGTACAATCTTACTCGTTACTCATGATAATCGAATTCTGGATATTGCCGACCGCATCATCACTATGGAAGATGGTTGTTTATTAAGTAATGAACAACTATAGAGTCACAAAATATTCGTCTAAAATTTAGTTTATTTCAAATAGGATAGAGCAATGAAAACACAATTGATAGCAGCAATTTTAGCAGTAGCAACTTTAGGTAATATCGCCTTATTACCAAGAGCTAATGCTACTTTTAAAGGAAATATGAGGGTTCGCGTTGATGGATTAAAAAATCAGAAAGGACAAGTTTGTTTAAATATTTTTTCTACTAGTAAAGGTTTTCCTAGTAATGAAAAGCAAGCGATAAAAGCAAGATGTGTCAAAGCAGCCAAAAATTCTATAACAGTGGATTTCCCTGATTTAAAAGCAGGAAATTACGCTGTTGCAGTTATTCATGATGTAAATGGAGATAATACTCTTAATCGTAATGTTCTGAGCATTCCAACCGAGGGATTTGGTTTTTCTAATAACCCTAAAATTCTTACTGGTCCTCCTAAATTTGGTGAATCAGCAGTATTTATAGCTGGTTCCAATACAGATATTCAAGTTCAATTACAATACTTTTTAGGAAGTTAATTCAATGAGTAACTAAGGATTATTTTATATATATTTAATCCAACTACTTCTACCAAACATTCAAAGTCCAATATATTATTAAACAACAAGTATTAAACAACAAGGAATTTTCTCACCATGACTACCCAAAAATCTCAATTATTCATTAACAGAACATCTGCTCTTTTAATTG
>JBCBQE010000978.1:0-2812 GCA_039820385.1 Cyanobacteria bacterium J06635_10 | reverse complement strand
ATAGTTCATTCGTTAGCCGCTAGTAATAAATGAGTTAGGAGGTAGGGGGTAAAGGGTAAAAGTAAGAAGAAAATCATTTAGTAGCAACTCTGGATGCTTTAGACTTGAGGAATCGGATACCTAGGATTTAAAGGATCGATGAAAATACAACATTCCCTTATAAGTAAAAAAGGGAAAAGAATGGCTTTGTTTTGAATTTGCTCAACTGAATTTTAGACTACATATAATGCTAATCTGATCTTACGAGCGCTAAGTAATTTACTTCAATGTTTCAAACATCAGAAAATTCTCCAGCATCAGATTCAGCTAAAGAACAACGGGCACCATATAGCATAGACTATAAAATTAAACTACTATCACAATTGCTATCACGTAGGTTTCACGAGTATCTCGAATCTTTTAAATTGACACCTTTTCATTGGATTGTATTGTGCTGTTTGTGGGAAGAAGATGGTTTACCTACTTCTAGTATTGGCGAGAAACTGAAACAAGTTGGTGGTACTTTAACTGGTGTTATAGATAGGATGGAAGAAAGAGGTTTGGTACGTCGCGAACGAAATTTACAGGATAGACGGGTTTGGCGAATATGGCTAACTGATGCAGGTAGAGAACTTGAAACTATTTTACCTCCTATTGTTGAGGATATTCGCCAAGAAGCAATGCAAGGTTTTTCAGATAGCGATCGCCAACTTTTTTCGGAGTTATTAAATCGAGCAGTGGCTAATTTGTCTTAAAATCTTTTTTGGCTATATATAAAATTAGCTTTTTTCTAGTATTCTCTATCTTAGTAAGATAAAATAATACCGACGATCCCACAAGATTTTTAATAATTTATCTTTTTAAGATCTAATACTAGACAAAATTTGATTAACTACATTAATTTGTTCTGGTGTAAAAGCGGCTTTTTGAAGATGATTTAAAAAAGACTTTTGACTATATCTTGCATCTAAGTTGATAGCTTGACGATAAATCTGTTGAGCATTGATTTTATCGTCGCTATCCCAATAAGAAATTGCAGCAGCAATTAAAGGATGAGGATTATTTGGTTCTAGGATAGTAGCACGATTTGCTGTTGTAATAGCTAATGGATGAATTTCCAGTTGATGGAATGCCAAACTCAAGTTATAAAAAGCAATTTCATTATCTGGTTTGAGAAATGCCGCGGCAGTATGAACTAGTATTGCCGCTGCTAAATTACCATCGACTAAATAAACAATTCCTAAAGCATTATAAGCAGGAACAAAAGACGGTTTTTTATAAATGGCTTTCCACAAAGATTTTGCTGCTTCTGTTTCTTTTTTTGCTAGATGCAAAGTCCAACCTAAATTAACTATTCCCGAAATATTTTCTGGTTCTAATTCAACAGATTTTTCCATTATTTCGATCGCTTCATTATACCTTCCCTGTTGGCGATATTTCAGTCCTAATAGTCGATATTCTCCTGCCGATTTCGCAGCTAAAGCTGGTTGATTTACTATTAAAGCAGCAGATGCAATAATTACGGTAAGCATCATTTTCTTGAAACCAGAAATCATAAGAATAAAACTTAAATCGGTTTACACATCCAAGAAAATTGATAATCGCTCATTTATTTATTTGTCGAGTACAGTAGGATACCTTTAAAATGATATTTTTAAACTTGTATTTATTTTGTAGTTTCGATATTCGTATTCATATATGATTGATTTAAACGGAAAAGTAATTTTAGTCACCGGTGGCTCATCTGGTATTGGTGCTGTAACGGTAGCAACTTTAGCAAAAGTAGGTGCTGAGGTAATTTTGCATTATGCGAATAATTTAGAAAAAGCACGAGCAGTTGCAAAAAGTATCGGCAATAATCCTGTTCATTTATTACAAGCAGATTTATCCGTAGAAAATGCAGCCTTAAACTTGTGGCAAGATGCTTTATCTCTAACGGGACATATTGATGTTTTAATTAATAATGCAGGCATAATGCCACCAGCAGGAATAGAATCCGAGCTTGATGTTTGGACAACAGCTTGGAAAAATACTTTACAGGTAAATCTTCGCGCTGTCGCTGATTTATGTCGAGAAGCTATTCCACATTTTCAAACTCGTAACGGTGGAATAATGATTAATATCGCCAGTCGTGCAGCATTTAGAGGCGATACCCCAGAATACATGCACTACGCCGCTTCCAAAGGCGGTATCGTCGCATTGACGCGCAGCATAGCTAGAGGTTTCGCGAGTGATGGTATTTTAGCTTATAGTGTCGCACCGGGTTTTGTTCGTACCGAAATGGCGGAGAAATTTATCCAAGATTACGGCGAAGATTTCGTAACTCGCGATATTCCTTTAGGTAAAATAGCGCCTCCTGAGGATGTGGCGAATGTGATTGCTTTTCTAGCATCGGGTTTAGCACCTCACGCCACCGGTACGACAATTGATATTAATGGTGCTTCTTACCTGCATTGAAATTTATTTTTTACCTTTACAAATATAGGTCAAAATAATAGATTTCAGTTGAAAATAAGGAAATTTTAACTCTTAACTGCTAACTGTTAACTAGAGTTCATTTCTTGTCTTTTCACAAATTTTACTTACTCAATCTCTATTCATCCTCACTTTCAACAAACTTCGACGCAAATTTAATCTTTCTAGCTTTATACCAAAAATCATTAACCTCATTCCAAAGAGTTCCCCGATTTGGTTTATTAATTGGAAAATCTGTAGGAATACTCGACATTGCACTCAAATTTTCACCATTTGCAGAAACAAGATAACCAGTTTCTTCTTTCTCATCAATCCCCACAATATAAGTAGGCGCGGGATATAACGACAAGCCGCCTAT
>JBCBQE010000977.1:0-2812 GCA_039820385.1 Cyanobacteria bacterium J06635_10 | reverse complement strand
TATTTACTACGGTAAATACCTCTACCGTTAGTGCCAATAAAAACTAAACCAAACTCTGTTGAACTAGCTTCCATCACATTTGGATCGTTACCAATAGGTTTGTTTTTATCGCCTATTTTTTCCCAAGTTTTTCCGTTATTTAAGGAACGAAAAATCCCTTGGCCAATGTTGGCAATTTCTCCATATAAATATAGAGTGTTGCCTTTTTCTCCCGTTTGGGGCTTGCCTAATGCAATTAAATGTGCTCTGTTTACTCCTGCAAGTCTGGAAAAATTCTCACCGCCGTCAGTTGAGTGGAAAAGCCCTTGTTTGTCGAGATTCAGCCATAATCCACCTTTAACTCCCGATGTGGTTTTTAAAGAGTGCCAATCTGCATGGGGTAAGGATCCAGAAACGACTTGAAAAGATTCGCCGCCGTTGGTGCTGCGGTAGACTTGTCCCGAAGCGTAATAGTAAAAGGTATCGCCATCAACTTTGTCTGCAACTAAAGGTTGCGTCCAATTCCACATACCCTCGAAACCATTGGGTAAACCGGAAACCGGAAGCCAAGAAGCACCGCCGTCTTTTGTTCGTTGAGGTTGAGTACCGCTGAGGGTGACAACGAATAAATTCGGATTGGTTGCAGACATGGCTACTCGCGTCGCCATCCGATCCTTGGGAAAGGAGGAAAACTGCTTCCAGGTTTTACCACCGTCGCTAGAAGTAGCGCCACTATAAGTATTGTTATGACGATTCCCCCCGACACGCACCATTTTTAAGGGATTTTTTTGGCTGTAAGCAATGCTGTAAGTGTCTTGAAATTCATGAGGCTTGGTACTCAACATTTTCGACGGAAAAGCATTTAATCCCCGGTCGTGGTAGAATCCTTCAACGTCTGCTAAACCGCTAATTAATGCTCCATTATGTGTTGAAACCAAGGTAAAGGTGACAACTTCTTCATGGCCTTGTTGATAATTAGTCCACACAACCGGATTGCGATTAACATTTTCAGTGCGCCATATCCCGTACCAATCTGTTAACCAAACCCTCGAAGCAACCCAAGGATCGAATTCTATGGCGGCTAGGGAAGGATTGGATTTCATATAGTTAGACCACCAAGAAACGGTATTATTAGCTTGGCGTTTTTGCTGATTCCATTTGCTTCCACCGTTAAAAGAATGGAATATTTCCGTGGATGCGTTGCTATAAGTAGCAACTATGACATCATTTTCATTTCTTGGGTTAACTGCGATCGCATTGAAGGCTATTTTATTTTGCCTGGGTGTAATATTTCTCCAAGTACCTTTAACAAGTTTACTCACACCCTGAGAATGGGTTACATATAAAACCGCATTATTGGCCATTGCAATACGGTTGACGCCCGTAGGGCTTCCTGGTATTAAAGACCAAGTTTCACCGCTGTCGGTGGATTTATATATGCCATTTTGATGAGCGAGGGCATAAATAGTACCTAGTTTGCCTTTGTCGAAAGTAATAGCGTTAATACCGATATCGTCTTTGAGTGGGGGAAATGATTTTACTTTTACCCAACTCTTACCAGCATTATTTGACTTCCATAACCCATCTTGGCGCGAACCAAAAAACAGATTTTGAGTATCAAAAGGATTAACTGCTAATCTTTCTCCCGTCCATCTTTGTACTTCATTGCCACCCATTTTCAAGTCCAGATTTAGCTTAGTCCAAGTTTTTCCCCTATCTTCGGATTTCAAAATCGTTCCTTGATGCTGCCACCAGTCGGCAGTATATTTCCCTACGGCAATGTATACAATATTAGGGTCTTTGGGGTCAAGGGCTAAAGCTTCTCCTCCGTAATAATTGCTGTTAGCAAGAGTAAATTGTTCGTTAAGAGGGATCCAGCTTGAATTAGCTGCATTCCAGCGATAAAAACCGCCAATATCGGTTTTTATGTAAACTAAATCACGCTCTTTTGGATGAAGGTAGATTCCCGTAACATAACCTCCACCACCGATTGCGACATTTTTTTTACCTATAGAAGGGTATTGTTGATATCGAGGTAATCGTACATTGGTTTGTTGAGATATGTTGCGAACAGTTCGATCGGGATTAAAGGAAAATTGAAACAGAAGCGTGGCTAATAAAGCGAGAAAGGCAATGCCAAATATTTTACCCTGACGATTTGGAAATAAATTGATAAAACGCATTGTTCTTTCTCAAGATTGAAATGCCTTCATTAAAGCGTTTGCGGTATATGTAGTTTGACAATCAAATATCTCGAATACACTATCGAGTTGAGCTAATTCAATGATGATTCTCACCGAAGGCGATATAGAGCAAAGACTAAAGCGTGTTTTCAAAGTTTGAGCTAATTTCCAATTAGATATCAACACCATTAATCCAGCACTATCTAAAAATTCTACTTGTTCCAAATCAACCAATAATGCTCCATGGGGGTTTTGCTTTAATGCTGTTGTTAATTCCCCTTCAAATAAATATGCATTTGCAGCGGTAACGGAATATTGAGGTTTTACAACTGTGTATTTGGACTTTTCAATTATAGTTTGCATGTTTTGTTCTCGGTAGATGTTGATACTAAACTGATGATTGCTAGGAAATAAACATGTGGTGATTCCACATATTTCGCTTGATATTGAATGATTTATGATGCTTGGTTCGCAGTGTCTTGATTGATGCTTTTTTGTTGTAAATTTCCGATTATCTTGATGGCGATCGCCTTCAATTTGTCGTATAGGGGCTTTGGTACTATACAAAGTAGAAGAGCAGCGGCGATAGTTTCAAAGGTACGCTGAAAGTCTTCTATAATGATAGGCCAATAATTCATAAATATGGCACG
>JBCBQE010000976.1:0-2813 GCA_039820385.1 Cyanobacteria bacterium J06635_10 | reverse complement strand
ATCTTTTTCGATTCACTATTTTTATTTGCCGAAGAAAAATCTTGTTGTGCTTCTCTATCTCCATCAAAGGAATCGGAAGAATAATTTTCTTCTTCTGATTCTACTTCAAAAAATTCTCCTAATATATCATCTTCTGTACCATTAAATTTGACACTGATTATCCCTGATAATTGAAGATTACGATAAACCTGTTGAATTTTTTTCCTAGTTTTTTTTCCTAACTTCCTTACAGTCAAAATTTCATCGAAAATTCTATGTATTTCCTCATCTAAAGATGCCATTTTTTGGAAACAAGGAGTACATCTACCATGTATTTCCGCTGCCACAGAACGCATTTGTTCGAGAAAATTCTTCTGCTCGGTGCGTTTTTTCTTAATTTGCTTAAGCAACCATTGATGTTCTTTATCTAAAGTCTCTAAACGGATGTGAAGAGATGAAAGAGCAAGTGAGGTTGCTGCTGCGATCGCTGATGGGGACGAAACTGGTGTAGACATAACATAAGTAAGTTCTTTCAAGGCTAAATGTACCAAGTAGAACTACATTCAGCAAAGTACTAGTAGTCTGTCTTATTAAATATATCTGGTGGAGAGGAGAGGGGGAAGAGGGGGGAGAGGGGGAAGAGCGGGGAGGAGAATAGTTTTTTATATTTTTGAGGGGTATTCCCCAGTCGCCAAAAGAGCGACTTTTGCTAAAAGAGCGGGGGTTTCAACCCCAGGCGGGTATGCAAGAAAACCGATCATATTTTATGGGACAAAGTACTAGAGCTTTCCTCGGCTAAGAGCCATTAAGCGATACAGAATTGGTAACCCATAAAATATACGTAATTCCTAAATTTAATATTTGTTTACATTTTATGGAGGCTCTTTCAACTATACTAAATGAAAATCACTTCAATATCTGATTCATTTAAAGATAAAAATAAAGGTTCTTCGCTATTATTAAGAGGATTATTTACTAATCTAATTATCCAGCGACCTGGTATATCTTCAGGAGCTTCAACTATACCACGGGACTCGGATGCATATTTAGGATATAGTACTTTAACTAAACTTCCTTTTCTAATCATCATAAATAATTTGATTCTAGTTTATAATTTGTCCAGATATCAACAATAATCTCGAACAAAAAAATCGCGATTTCAAATGATAATAGTCATATTTAAGGTAACTTTTAATTTAATAATCAACTAAGTAAAATTTTTAAATCAGCTTCAATAATTCTAATTTATTTTAGATAGAAAACCAATTTTCTGAAGCTTTCCTCAATTCTGTCAAATTGTATTTAGATTCCCAGCCACAACTAAAACATTGAAACCCAAATGTACGATTTGTAAGGTATTCGCGATACTTTATTTTTACGGAACCACAACATGGACAATTCCCCATAACGATCAGTGTCTTTAATTCTTTATCTATTTTTTGTTGTTCTTCAAACATAGATTTATCCTCCACAATACAATTTTTTATGATTTATTGATTTGCCAAAAATTTGTAAATAACTATCGAAAAATATTTCATTCAAAACAGATAATTACCAGCAAATTATTTGCAACAATATTATCAAATATTTAACTGAAAAAAAACAGTATTCATGAGGATAAAATCTAATATTCGCGATTGTAATATTCGGATTATTTTACCCTATAAAAACATAAATTCATTCTCATTTTATCTGTGAGTATTTTGTTGAAAAAATGCACTTAGACATCATAATTACTATTCAAAGCAATTGCTATCTATTAATGCAATAGATAGTAAAATTAAGAGCTATCATTCTTATCTTTGACGAGCACACAATAATAGTTTTATCTCACCTAGCTCAACAAAAACTTTTAGGAGTACTCAACCATAGCCGAAGGGTTGGTTGGTGGAAAAATTGCGAGCAGGATTGGAGGTGCGAAATACTCCCATCATGCTCTAAGATTACCGGTGTTGATTAAGAGGAGCAGGGGGAGCAGGGGAAGAAATTCTATCGGAAATCTTCTGGCGGGAAAGGAGTAGTTAAATTTTAGTGCCGAGGAGCCAGGAGTAAATCATAAGTTGCGTTTAGAGATAAGCTAAGTTACTTAGAGCAATTGAACCAGCCTATCTCTCATTCACAAGTGAGTCATACAGAGGGCTAAATTAGGGAAATATTTAGCCATGCATGCAACCTTACCGAACTCTATGCTTTAATCAACTCTTGTGTTGCTTAATGTGTACCGATCGCTCGGTATTTTTGCAAACTCTAACTATAAGCTTAACTTCATTTAGCAAAAGTGATATTAATGTATTATTATTAACAAACTAATTTAAAGCTTCCTTTATGTTTTTAGATTGCCATAATGCTTTTTCATTAGTCTGTACGATATCGTACTTAAGGCTTAAATTTATTTTGATTTAAGCAAGCGAGTGTACTCATTTTTGATTACACGATAGCATTCACAGGCTGTAGCTTCTAGAGCTTCGCGATCGAGAATACTAATTTTTCCACGAGTATAGCGAATTATTCCTGCTTGTTGAAGAATACCGGCTGCAACTGTAACACCCGAGCGACGAGTACCTAACATTTGAGAGATAAATTCTTGGGTAAGGTGTAATTCCGAATCGGCAATGCAGTCTTGTGCTGTAAGCAACCAACGAGCAAGTCTTGCTTCTATGTTGTGTTGTCGATTGCACGCAGCATTTTGCGAAGCTTGGGTAAATAACGCTTGCGTATAAAGTAATAGAAGTTTTTGTAGTTCTCCTCCCCTACTAAACTCGCTTTTAAGCACTTTAGCATTTAGCTTTATTGCTGTTCCTTCAATTTGCACTACGAGCCGTGCCATAGTGCAA
>JBCBQE010000975.1:0-2813 GCA_039820385.1 Cyanobacteria bacterium J06635_10 | reverse complement strand
CGCGCTCAAATGAAAGAAATCCTTACACAAGAGCGCGAGCATCTTCCTTAATTGCCTGCATTTGAGTTTTTTGATCGTCAGTCAAGTTTAAGCGCTGTAATTTACCTTCTTTTCTACCTTGAGCAACGATAACGGGTTCAGAAGAATTAATATCAGCTTGAGCGGTGAAGGGAATTGCAGTTAAAGTTAAAGCAATAGCACCAGCTAAGAAAGATAATTTTTTGAGTTTCATGTCAGCACTCCTAGGTTTGTTTTGTTCGATGTCACCATCATAAAATCAGCGCCTAGGTGATGACATGAGGAAAAAGTCATGAATAGCAATGTTTTGATATCTAGATAAAGTCATATATGAAACCATGACTAAAGTCATGAGTCGTAATTTTTCCGGGTATTTACTATTGATGGTTAGATTAATAATGCTATGGATAAGTATGTAGGCGTAATTAAAATAAGATGAACCTCACCCTCAATCCCTCTCCGATATTTTGGAGTATGTTGCCCTTAATTCGATCCACTTACTTACTCCTATACATGGGGGGGAAGTAATTCCCTGTTTCATAGCTGCCATTCCATTAAAATGGACTAATAATATAACTGATAATTGATAATTAATAACTGGAGCAACGCGATTTATGAAACCTGCTATAGAAGTTAAAAATCATCCTTTTAAATTTTTACTTTATTTAGAGTGGATATTACTTGTATGTGCTGCGATCGCTTCAGTTTTACCTACTCCTTACCAGCGATTTTCGGCAAAGTTTCCCGAGCTAACGGTTATCAGTTTAACTATTTTTGGGTTAATGGGTTTAAGATTACCTACTAATAGTAAAAAAAATAAAATTTTCTATACTGCTTGTGAAATTTGCTTAATTTTGATCACTAACTTTTTTGGCGGTAGAACATCAAGACTGTTTCCATTTCTCAATCTAATCTTAGTAACTCGCAGTTGCTTAATTTTCCAACTTCCCGGACGTTTAGTTATTACAGCACTTTCTTTCTCTTTATTTTTAATCACATTTAAAAAGCGATTTCCTCACGTACCATTTAGAGCATTACGACAGCAAAAAATATTTTTATTTCGAGAAAGACTCTGGTTCTTTCAATTTAGCTTTATTGCTTTATTTGTCTTAGCTTTAATTTTTGTTTTACTCTTGATGAATGCAGTACTTTCTGAATGGCAAAGTCGCGAGAAATTAACTGCTGCTAACGAAAAACTCCGTCAATATGCCTTAAAAATCGAAAATCAAGCCACCCTTGAAGAAAGAAACCGTATTGCACGAGAAATTCATGATTCTTTGGGACATTCTCTGACAGCTTTAAATCTACAATTAGAAACCGCCACTAAACTGTTAAATACTAATCCAGAACAAGCTACTAGTTTTTTAATCCGAGCTAAAGAATTAGGTTCTCAAGCACTCAAAGATGTGAGAGAATCTGTTTCTACTATGCGTTCTAATCCTTTACAAGAAAAATCTTTAGAACAAGCAATTCTTATACTTATACAAGATTTCCAGAGTTCTACAAATATTACTCCAAATTGTCAAATTAATTTTTTCTATGGTACCCCTCGCGATATTAGTACCGCTATTTATCGAATTATTCAAGAATCATTGACAAATATTTCTAAATATGCATTAGCTACAGAAGTTAATTTAGAATTAACTACAACAGCCACAAATTTACATCTAATGATTGAGGATAACGGAAAAGGGTTTGATGTAACTCAAAATACTACGGGCTTTGGATTGCAAAGTATGCGCGATCGCACTTTAGCATTGGAGGGTAATTTTAATATTGAAAGTGTTCCTGGTAAGGGTACTACAATTATGGTTGATATTCCTTTATCGAGGTTTTCACAAACTAGTTTTGAAGGGAATATGGAAACCCCACCCCTAACCCCTCCCCTCTAGAAGGGAGGGGAAGTGCCGGTTTTCATAAATTAAAGCTCCTCACCTCTGGAAAGGAGGGGAAGCGCCGAAATTAATCCACGGGAGTAAGCTCCTCACCTCTGGAAAGGAGGGGAAGCACCGGTTTTTACAAATTAGTACTTCACCTGCGTGAACTATGCTTGATTAGTATTGAGAAAAAAATACTTTTCTCCCCCCTCTCTTATAAAGGAGGGGAAGGGCAATAAGGATATTAAAAAAGATCCCGGGTAAACAATAGTATAAATAATATTAAACATGATTAGCGTAGTACTTGTAGATGACCAACATTTAATTCGCCAAGGTTTAAAAGCTCTACTAGAATTAGAACCAGATTTAGAAATTGTAGGGGAAGCTGCAAATGGGCAAGAAGCGGTTGTAATGGTTGAAAAATTACAGCCTGACGTGGTATTAATGGATATCCGAATGCCTAGAATGGATGGTGTCGCTGCAACACGAGAAATCAAAAATAAATTCCCACAGACGAAAATTTTGGTGTTGACAACCTTTGACGATGATGAATATATCAAAGCAGCATTGCAAAATGGAGCAATGGGTTATTTACTCAAAGATACACCTTCAGAAGAATTAGCAGTTGCTATTCGCGCTGTATATAGAGGATACACTCAATTAGGACCTGGAATTGTCAAAAAACTTTTAACCCAATTTCCTGGGGTGAGTGCAACTCAATCCCCTACCCCACCACCAAGCTTAGCAGAGCTAACAAAAAGAGAAAAAGAAGTATTGTGCTTGATTGCAACTGGTGCAAGTAATCGGGAAATTGCTCAAAAACTCTACATTTCCGAAGGTACTGTCAAAAATCACGTTACCAATATATTAAACCGTTTAGAATTACGGGATAGAACCCAAGCGGCGATTTTTGCAAAT
>JBCBQE010000974.1:0-2821 GCA_039820385.1 Cyanobacteria bacterium J06635_10 | reverse complement strand
TTGCCAGAACAAGGTGTTAGCTGTTCAATGATGATGGCGAACTCTGAAGGGATCGCTAAAGTAGCAGAGTTACTCAATAACGGTACATTTGCAATTTGGTTGGGATTTGGTGCCCGTGATGGGGCAGAAGAAATTCGCCAGCTTGCGGAAAAAACTGGAGCAGCGGTAATGTGTTCGCCTCGGGGTAAAGGAATTTTTCCTGAAAATCATCCCCAGTTTATTGGGGTAACTGGTTTAGGTGGACACGCTTCGGTAATGACGTATATGCAGGAGCAGGCTCCCATCCGCACTTTAGTATTGGGAAGTCGTTTGAGCGAACCGACATCGTTTTGGAATCAGGATATGGTTCCGTCAAAAGGTTTCATCCATGTTGATATAGATCCAACTGTAGCCGGAGTTGCTTATCCTCATGCGGAAACTTTATTCATTCAGTCTGATATAAGAACCTTTGTAAGACAGTTGCTAAATAAGTTGGAAGCCGACAGCGAAGCCTCGGAGTTTCCACTCAAAGCGATTCAACCTTCATCTTTACCTAAGCCGGAACGTTGGAGAGTTGAATCTGAACAAGAATCACCCGTAAGGCCATTCGTCTTGATGGAAGCGATTCAAAAGGTAATTGTTGAGGGTAGCGATGCGGTTGCGATCGCTGAGTGCGGCAACTCCTTTACTTGGTCAACAAATCTATTGCGATTTAGTTCTTCTAATCGTTATCGAGTTAGTACTGGAGTAGGGGCAATGGGACATGCCGTCACTGGTGTTGTAGGTGCAGCCCAAGCTAGAAACGGTAAAGCAGTAGCAATTGTGGGGGACGGAGCCATGTTGATGAATAACGAAATCAGCACGGCGGTAAAATATCAGATTCCGGCAATTTGGATTGTCCTCAACGATGGCCGTTACAATATGTGCCATCAAGGCATGAAAATGCTTGGTATGACGGGGGCAGATGCAATCCTCCCAGAGACTGATTTTGAAATGATCGCTCGGGGAATGGGAGCTGAGGGTATCCGGGTTACCAAAGAATCTGAAATTACAGCAGCATTAGAGCGAGCAATTGCTGCTAAAGGTCCGATAATAGTTGATGTTCTCATCGATCCAGATATACCTGCTCCTTCTGGGGGACGTAATAAAGGTTTAGCTTCTCAAGGAGTTAAATCGACTTCTGAGCAGAAGCCAAAAGTACAAGCATCATTTCCAAATATCTGAGGAAGTTGGTTGTTGGTTGTTGGTTGTTGGTGGTTAGTTATATTTATTTCTGCGAAAAAATAGATGTTTAACAATGGAAGCCGAAAATATCCTCAATCGCTGGGGAATCAACTAGTTTTTGCGAAGTAAATTGATTGGAATGATATTACTACTCCTCAAAACTCTTAATTACTGACCATTATCAACTATCAACTAACAACTCACAAAAATTTAGTAAGGAAAAATCTGAGAGTGAATCTTTTTGAAAATGTTACAGAAATGGGTCACGAACAAGTATTATTTTGTAATGGTAAAGACCCAGATATTAAAGCAATAATTGCTATTCACAACACAAGTTTAGGACCGGCAATGGGGGCAACACGAATGTTGCCTTATGTCAATGAAGAAGCTGCTTTAAAAGATGCTTTGCGTTTAAGTCGGGGTATGACTTATAAAGCTGCTTGTGCCAATATTCCTGTGGGTGGAGGTAAAGCTGTAATTATTGGTAATCCCCAACATAAAACTGACGAGCTATTATATGCTTACGGACGCTTTGTTAATAGTTTGAACGGACGCTTTATTACGGGTCAAGATGTAAATATGACCCCGGAAGATGTCAGGAAAATTAGTAAAGAAACTAGTTATGTTGTAGGTGTTGAAGAGAAGTCTGGTGGACCTGCCCCTGTAACTGGATGGGGAGTATTTTTAGGTTTAAAAGCGGCTGTAGAATTTCGCTTAAAAACTTCCGATTTAACAGGAATGAAAGTGGCAGTTCAAGGATTGGGTAATGTCGGTAAAAATCTTTGCCGTCATTTACACGAAAACGGTGCAAAGTTGTTTGTAACTGATATTAATAAAGAAAGAATCGAGGAGGTCGAGAGTCTATTTGGTGCTACTTCTGTCTCACCATCAGAAATTTATGGACTTGATGTAGATGTATTCTCTCCTTGTGCTTTAGGTGGAATTATTAATAGCAAAACAATTCCGCAAATCGCAGCGAGTGTAATTGCTGGTGCTGCTAATAATCAACTTGGTGAAGAAAAAGAAGATGGAATGATGCTTGTAGAAAAAGGTATTTTGTATGCTCCTGATTATGTAATTAATGCAGGAGGATTAATCAATGTTTATAACGAAATGATTGGTTATAATGAAGAAAAAGCCTTTAAGCAAGTAAAAAATATTTATAGTACTTTACTTGATATTTTTAACCGAGCAGAAACGCAGAAAATGACCACAGATGATGCTGCCAAGCAATTAGCAGAAGAAAGAATTACTAATGCTAAAAATCTGAAGAAGGTTTTAGCAACAACTTCTGTATCAAGTAACGGTAAAAGCTGACTTACTGATAATTGATAATTGATAATTGATAATTGATAATTGATAATGGAAAAAAATACGTTTGCAACATCTGCCTATATTGCAACTTCGCCTTCTACAGCTTTTGACTATCTTTGTAGTTTAAAGAATTTGGATGAATGGACGCTGTTTAGTCGGATGATTGAACAGATTGATGAAGATACTTGGCTGGGAACAGCATCTGGTTATCATCAAAATCTTTATTATCACGTTAAAAAGCTTGAAAATCCGAAGTTTTACGGAATTGAATGGCACTGCGGTTTAGAATATCAAAAATATTTTC
>JBCBQE010000973.1:0-2825 GCA_039820385.1 Cyanobacteria bacterium J06635_10 | reverse complement strand
CTCCGGGAGCAACGCGAGCTCCTAACTTCTAACTCAATAAGAGACGTAGCACTGCTACGTCTCTACAACTCATAACTCCTAACTCCGTGAGCCACTAATTATTTAAGATTATCCAAGGTTACTCTCAGCAAAAACTCATCTAAGGAAGGGTGAATCATATTTAAATAAATATATTAAACATTAAATCTGCCACCAGATTTTTGTCAGCCTTGTAGAATCAACAGTGGTGCAGGTATTTTACCTGTTACCGCTTTTTTCAGTTAGTTCTACTTTCTCTGTCATTCATCCATCTGGATGTTACTTATATTACTTATTTTTACGTAGAAGATACTAGATACCGGAGTGCAATGACCTACCTAGAAACAGCAGCCCAATTTTACAGTGAAGTAGCGCAAACGCCCGAAGTTGGGCTTTGTTGCGTACAAAGTACGCCAATGCAGTTACCGGGGTTGCATATTCCTCTGAAGATGCAGGAGATGAACTACGGTTGCGGTACTACGGTTCATGCTAACGAACTTAGTAATAAACCCACCGTGTTATATGTAGGTGTTGGTGGTGGTTTAGAAGCTTTGCAATTTGCCTATTTTTCCCGTCGTGCAGGTGGGGTGATTGCGGTAGATCCAGTTGCAGATATGCGCGAAGCTGCGAAGCAAAATTTAGAACTTGCTACAAAAGATAATCCTTGGTTTAATACCAGCTTCGTAGAAATTTGCGAAGGGGATGCTTTTAATCTCCCAGTTCCTGATAGTTCGGTTGATGTTGTAGCTCAAAACTGTCTTTTTAATATTTTTGAACCGGAAGATTTAACTCGTGCTTTAAAAGAAGCATATCGCGTTTTAAAACCGGGGGGACGCTTGCAAATGAGCGATCCAATTGCGACTCGTACAATACCAGAACATTTAAAGAAAGACGAGCGATTGCGAGCAATGTGTTTATCTGGTGCGTTGACTTATGAAGAGTATATTCAACGTATTATAAATGTTGGTTTTGGACAAGTTGAAATTCGCGCTCGTCGCCCTTATCGTCTGCTAGAAGCGACTACTTATAATTTAGATGAAAATCTGCTTTTAGAAAGTCTTGATTCTGTAGCTTTTAAAGTAGAAATTCCAGAAGATGGAGCTTGTATTTTTACTGGTAAAACAGCAATATATGCTGGTTCTGAACCATTTTTTGATGACAATAATGGTCACATTCTCCAGCGAGGAATTCCAGCAGCGGTATGCGATAAAACTGCCCGAAATCTGGCTGATGCATTACCCGAAAAAGTTATTGTCACCGATTCAACTTGGTATTATGACGGCGGCGGTTGCTGTTAGTATCAGTAAACAGTGAACAGTGAACAGTGAGCAGTTAAGAGTTAGGAGTTGAGAGTGAGGAATTAGGAATTATAGGATTTAATTAGGACTTACGCAACCGGCACATTTTGATTGTAGGGTGCTGTGACACTCTGTTTGATTTTTAACGCAATAATGAGACAATCAGTGTACGGCACCAACCAGGATCTTATGACAATTGCGTAAGTCCTGTTAATAATGGATGCATTTTTTGATAATTAGGGATATTAAAGGTTCAGAATTCAATAAAAAAATAGCTCCGCAAATAAATTCATAACATAATTACTAACTCTTAACTTCTAACTCCTAACTCCTAACTTATAACATTATGATTCAAACTACAGTCATACCTTTCAAAGATAAACTTACTTCTCCTTTGAAAAAAAAGGAAATCAACGTTTTACAAATTAATTTAGGTAAACGTTGTAATCTTGCTTGCAGCCATTGTCATGTAGAAGCGGGGCCAAAAAGAACTGAAGAACTTTCTCCTCTAGTTTGCGAACAGTTAATTGAAGTAATTAACAGATTTCCATCTATTAAAATTGTAGATTTGACTGGTGGCGCACCGGAAATGAATTATGGATTTAAGCCAATTGTTGAAGCTGCAAGAAAAAATGGTAAACAGGTAATTGTTCGTTCTAATTTAACGATTTATTTTGAAGATGGATTTGGCGATATCCCGGAATACTTTGCTAAACATAAAGCTCGGGTTGTTGCTTCTTTACCCTGTTACTTGGCTGATAATGTTGATAAAATGCGCGGTGATGGTGTTTTTGATGCTTCTGTAAAAGCGCTACAATGGTTAAATAAACTGGGTTATGGATCCCATCCTGATTTAATTTTAGATTTAGTTTATAACCCACAATTACCTACAAGCGAAAAGTTTTCTCTGACTCCCAATCAAGTTAACTTAGAACGAGATTACAAAAAGTTCTTGCAAGATAACTTTGGCATTGTATTTAATAACTTGTTCGCCATCACTAATTTACCAGTTGGTAGAACTAAATTCCATTTAGAAAGAACTAAATTATACGCGCCTTACTTACACTTTTTGTCATCAAATTTTAATGCCGATACCATTGAAAATCTGATGTGTCGTGACGAACTCTCAATTGATTATCTCGGTAACGTCTACGATTGCGACTTTAACCAAATGATGAATATTCCAGCCAAAACTGATAGCGGAGAAACTATTACGGTAGCGAAATTGCTCGAAGCTGGTAATTTAAACTTGATTGGTGAAGTGCAAACTGCTAACTATTGTTATGGTTGCACTGCTGGTAGCGGTTCGAGTTGTGGTGGTGCTTTGTTATAAATATTTCATGCTATCTCCGGTAAATCACATATAATATGTCCGCAGCGAGTGGAACGGAGTAACTTAGCAATCTCAATACTTTGGGTTAGCCGCAGCAAAGCTGTTCGCCGAAGATGCGGTTTATACAATGACGGTTGTTCTAACGCAGATTATATCATGTCTCAATTATTTGCGGG
>JBCBQE010000972.1:0-2836 GCA_039820385.1 Cyanobacteria bacterium J06635_10 | reverse complement strand
TGGTTAATCGACTGACGGGGCTAAGGAAACGACTATCTCGCTACATAATTTCTGCGAAAGCTTTTATACCTATTATACTGTTAACTTTTACTTTAACTATCTTTACAAGCGTTAAAGTACAAGCACAAAATCCAAATTCTAACCTTTTTAATAACCCGAATGACAATGGAGGTAATATTGTTTATGCTCCCATAATGTTGGATGGACGAGAACTTTTGCATATCGCAGCCAGGAGGGGAATTAGTAATAACCTGGAGCGGAATAATATTTCACCGCTTCAGATTCGGGTAAGAATGTATGAAGAAAATCTTGCTGAAATTATCTCTACAGGTTTTAACCCCCGACGACTATACCTCACTCCCGCTCAAAGCGAACAGCAAACGGTTATTTTTGTTGGCGATGGCAATCAGTTATCGCGACGAAAGTTAATGAATGTTACCGAGCTAGATGCTCAACTTCATGGTTTATCAGTAGCTGATTTAGCTCAAGAATTTAGTAAAACTACTCGTACTGCATTAATTAAAGCTCGGCAAGATAGACTGCCGGGAACTTTACAGCGTAATGCTTTAAATTCTTTTGTCATACTCATAGTCATAATATTCTTTACCTTCTTATTTATATCCTGGTATAAAAGGCTTTTAAAAAAGTGGGAACAACTGCAATCTCAACAACCCCAATTGAGTGAGTTTGCAATCGAGTCAGAAGAAAATGCAGGGTTAGAAGAAGACGAAGATCCGCAAATGATGAATTACTGTCAGCAAAAACTAGTTTGGCAGCGCCAATTAAATATTAATAGACTCAAAAGATGGATATTAGTAATTAGTTTATTTCTGTTATGGGTATTGGGATTAGCGTCAATTGCAGGGATGTTTCCTTATACTCGTTGGTTAGAAGATTGGTTACTGACTAAAGTATTATTATTAGCAATTGTTCTTGGTACAATTGTAGGCATTAAAGCTAGCGGCGTTATTATCGATTTTTTCTTTAAAAAGTTTTTAGATAAAGAATTACAAACACCTAATGTTTCTCCGCGACGTATTTCTCGGTTAACTACCTTTTGTGGTGTCTTAAATGGAGCCATAAATTTTATCTGGATAGCAGCAGGTACTTTGTGGTTTCTAGAAAAATTACATATTCCGATTTTACCAATATTAGCTGGAGCGGGAATAGTTGGTTTTGCAATTTCCTTCAGTTCGCAAAATTTAATTCGGGATATCATCAATGGTATTATTATGCTTTGGGAAGACCAATTTATTATTGGCGATTTAATTAACATTAGCGGAACCGTAGGTGTTGTCGAAAATGTCAATCTGCGGATGATTCAACTCCGCCAGGCTAACGGAACTTTAAGTACAATTTCTAACAGTAGTATATCGACAGTTCATAATTTAACAAAAGAATGGTCGCGAATAGTCTTTACATTAGAAATTAGTCCGGCAGCTGATATAGATCGAGTTTTGGTAATTGTGAGAGAAATTATTGAAGAACTTAAGAATGATGAAGAGTGGAAAGATTCATTTCTGAGTTCAAATAATGATCCAATTGATGTTTTAGGTGTGAATAATATTAGCAATAATGGTATCGAGATTATGCTATGGTTTAAAACCGAACCTGGCAAACAATTTGCTGTGGGTAGAGAATTTCGTCGCCGTCTCAAGTACACTTTTGATATAGAAAATATTGCTATCGGTTTACCACAACATTCTTTGCAATTAGAAAGTTCTCCCACTCTGGGATTATTAACTTCTAACGATCGGAATAATTCTTAGTAATATAGTGGTGTGTTACGGCGTTAGTCTAACACACCCTACTGGCTATTTTTTGTATTTATTCAAAGTAGATAAACTCTAAGTATTTAAACCAAATTTATATTACCTTTGATATAGTCAAAAATACCTTTTGTATTGCTTTGGACTTGGAAAGATTAACTCCAGTTTGGTATCTTTGATAGTAATTACTTCTGAAGATAGTTGTCAAGGGTTCCCATAAGAATTTTTTTCTGATAAACAAATTCTTATGGGTGCCCGTCAACTGATTTTTAATCAGTAGAGAAATAGCCGAAAGCATTAATTATCAATTCTGAAGGTTCGTGTTTGTCTGTTGCTAATACAACATCGCATCTAAAAGTAGAACGCAATTCGAGTTGTCATAGTCAAAGGTTCCCATGAGAAATTTTTTCTTATAAAACATTTCTCATGGCTGCCTGTCAATATTCGTTCTTTATTAGTTTTCCAAATAGACACATGAATCAAAGACGTATTTTGAACTTCTTTGCTTTGTTCGGTACTGTTGTGGGAATTTCCTTAATCGCAACTTCAATTAATAATCAACAAGCAGCTTTTGCTTCTTCACAAAATGTAGAAAGCAATGCTATCGAAAGGGTAGAAAATAATAAGCAACCCATGCTTATTTCTAGAAGAAGGCGTAGAAGATATAGCCGTGGATGCTCTTCTCAAAAGGCTTCATATTACGGTAGAAGCAACAGACTTACAGCAGCACATCGTACTTTACCTTTTGGTACAAGAGTGAGAGTTACTAATAGACGAAATGGTCGTTCTGTGGTAGTACGTATTAACGATCGAGGACCATTTATTCGTTGTAGAATTATTGATGTTTCTCGTGGAGCAGCTCGTAGATTGGGAATGATTCGTTCGGGTGTTGTACCTGTAAGTATTCAGATTTTAGGAAGATAATTCAAGATTAGATATATTCCTAAATGTAGAGACGGCGTGCACAGTGCAACGTCTTTACGTATTGTGTATAAAAATCAGATTTTTTTGATTATAAGTTAAGATAAATTAAAGCTCATAAATAGTAAATTAATGCGGATATCAGA
>JBCBQE010000971.1:0-2839 GCA_039820385.1 Cyanobacteria bacterium J06635_10 | reverse complement strand
GTAACGGCAACTGCTGTTAATGTCAAAATTACGGTAATACTCAGCGTCACCCAATTTAAACCTCGATGTAATTGAGCGATGCGTCTAACTGCTTCATCAACATACTGTACTGTATCTACAGAAGGTATTTTTGCAAGTTGAGTCGCTAAATCTGGTACTACTTGGGAATTTATTGCCTTTACCTTGATTTCATCTACCAAAGGATTTCCATCTAATTGTTGAGTAGCACCTTCAATATCAGAAATTCCCATTTCTTTGACTAATTGCGTCCAAGCTTGTTCTTTGGTAATAGTCTTGTGTGTAGCAACTTCTGGCATTTTCGCTATCAACGTCTCAATGCTTTGTGCGCGTGAATCGGCTTCAAGATATATTGATACCTCTAATTGAGAGCCAAATTGATGAAGTAGTTTTTCAACTTGCCAAGAAGTTTGCAGACTAATACCGAATAGAAAAAGTAGCACTGCGACAGTACTTACAGCCGCCCAATTCATCCACCCACCCCGATGCAAACCTAAAAAAGTTTCTTTGAGTAGGTAATCTAACTTAGTCAGGAATTTCAACACGATAACCCACGGCTTGGTGATGTAAAAATTTTTAATAATTTATTGTAAAGATTCGTAGCGATAACGTCTCTACGCAATACTGCTAGTTTCGGGATTATATTTCAACACTCTTAAGTTAAGAAAAATTATCTGTGGTAGGATTCTAAGCGGATCGTTTAGATAAACGAGTTTCAAATATAATTGAGTAAAAATACGTCCCAATTTGACGTGTGATTGAAAATGGCTCAAGAATACTGCCGTGCGAAACTTAGAGGAAAATCATTTAAAGGAGAAGATTTATCAGGTGTAGATTTTTCCCATTCTGACATTCGCGGTGCCGACTTCACTAATGCTATTCTCAGAGGTGCAAACTTCAGTCACGCAAAGACAGGTTTGCAACGCCGTTGGGCAATTATTATAGTTTTGTTTTCGTTACTGCTATCGGCGCTATCTGGCTGCATTTCGGCTGTTGGTGGTTCTTTGGTAGGATTTATTCTGATTGATAGTGCCCGTGAAAATCTTTATGTCGGTGCCTCTTGTTTAATTATTCTGTCAGTATTTTTTCTGTTAAGCATCCGTAAAGGAGTATTGGCAGCTTGTGGATTTTTAGCCGTAGCTATAGCCCTAGCAGTAGTTACAGCAGTGGCGTGGGCTGGATTTGTAGCCGTTGTTTGGACTGGATTAGCGTCTCCTAGCGATGCTATTTCAATTGCACCAATAGTCGCGGTGGTAGCAACGGGAACGGTAGCAGTTATTGTCACTGCCGTCGGAGCGGTAATTGTGACAATTACAGCAGCAATTACTGGAGCGATCGCAGGAATTTTCGCAGTTACAGTTACCGTAATCCTTGCGGGATTGTTAGCGGGTGCTGTATCCGTATATGCGATGATGGTAAACCCTGTAGCGGGGATAGTTGCTGGTATCGTGTCGGTAGTATTAGTAATTTTGTCCGCTTATGTAGGTTGTTGTGCCATCTTTGAAGATAAAAAGCAGAATTTTGTCCGTAATATGGCGATTTCCCTAACCACAAGATATGGAACTAGTTTTCGCAATGCCGATTTAACTGATGCTGATTTTACCCAAGCCAAACTCAAAAGCGCCGATCTAACTAAGGCTAAAGTTAAACGCACTAACTGGTTTGAAATCAAACAAGTGCATTTAGCAGCAGTGAATACAACTTATCTAGAAAGTTCTCAAATGCGCGAGTTAGTTGTCAATAAAGATTTACAAAATAAAACATTTGATGGTTGGAACTTACAAGGAATTAATTTACAAGGAGCAAACCTTAAAGATGCCAGCTTTGTTGGAGCAAACTTAAGGGAAAGCAACTTGCGTAACGCCGATATTTCCAGGGCTAAACTAGTGCGATCGCAATTAGACAAAGCAGATTTAAGAAGTGCTAATCTAACGGGAGCATATATAGAAGATTGGAATATTACTTCACAAACTAAGCTATATCCCATTAATTGCGATTATATATTTTTACGGGTACCGACTCCGGAAGACCCAAATCCTCAGCGTTTACCTAGCAATTGGGAAGCAAATTTTAAAGAAGGCGAATTCAATAAGTCTATGAATCCGATGTTAAAACTTTCAAATTACAGCAACGGACATATTAGCTAGAACATCATCATCTCGATCAAAAGGGAACAGAGAATGGGGAATGGGGAATTGGTAATAGAATAATACAGGTAAGTTGCTCCCATCAGTTTTGTACTTATTCTAGAAATTGATAGTTACCGGCGTAGGGTAACTATCAATTCATCAAATGGGAAAAATATTTTTCACCTGTTTGTACCCGATGGAAAATATCCAATTAACAAAATAAACAGCGACTAATATTACCTAAAAAACTCCATCAAATTTCTCAAAATATAGGAAATATCATGCCTGAAGATAACGGAATCGCAATAAATACTCAAGGGGATGCTGTGGAAATTTCGGTAGGTGATAATACTTAAGAAGGAGTTTTCGCTAAAAACAGCGGTGATGTTGCAAATGTTGTGAATGAAATAGAAGATTCGAATTAGCAGCAGATTCACCTCGAAGGAGAGCATTGTTTGCTCAAATTCAAAGAACTATTGAAAATAACAATGATTTATCACCGTCAGAAAAAAATTACGCATTACAGCAGTTACAATAACTATAATCTACCAGTCAAACTAATAGAAACCAATTAATGGTGGGACAATCGGATGAATTTTTATCCGATGCGTCAATTATATAATAGAATTGCATAACTTATAAAATTAGTTGAGGTTTAAAACTTCCTGCCTTTAGATAAAGGATGCCGCAAC
>JBCBQE010000970.1:0-2844 GCA_039820385.1 Cyanobacteria bacterium J06635_10 | reverse complement strand
TGCTTTGATTATCGACGGTATAAATGGAAGGTTGGCTTTTATCTCGTAAAGGTATCTGATACGAAGAATTTGAGAAAATGGTTGAACTGCTTTAAACCGTCGATAATCAAAGCAATAAAAGATGAAGATCCAGGGGTTCGTTATATGGCTATGGAGATAATTAGTATCTCAGAAAATCCAATAAAAGCTGCTATTCCATTATTAATGGAAGCATTGAATGAGAAAGGCGAAAGAACTCGGGGTGCGGCAGTTTTAGCATTTCAATCTATGGCTTCAGAAGCTAAACCAGCTATTCCAAAAATAATCGCGATATTGCAAAATAAACAAGAGAATGAGCAAAATCGGCGTTATGCTTTGATAACTTTGGGTAATCTCAAAAAAAATGCGGTATCAGCGATACCAGCTTTAATTGATACAATTGAAGACAAGCAAAATTCAAAATCTATAGTTATCAGTGCTGCACAGGCTTTACAGAAAATTGATTCCCTAATCGTCATTTATTCTATAGTCAAAAGGTTATCAGAAAAATATTTTGGCGCTAGTTTGTTAGATGTTTTAATGCGTGCTGCATCCCAAGTGAGAATAAATAAAGATGATTTATCTAAACCTGAGTTGGAAAAGGTAATATCCGAATTAGAAACAGCTTTGACGATTATCGAAAATTATGAAAATGATTTTCCGCAACATATGGTTAAATCAATACAAAAGTCTATAGCAGAGTTGAAGATACAAAAAAATATTAAATAAAATTTTAAAATTACGATCGCGATGCGATGAAGGAAATTCAAATGAAATTACCAGAAGACATTCAGACTAAAGGATATTTCTTAAAAGACGAGTTCCTTTCTCAATCAGAATGTGAGGATTTATTAAATTTAATTGACGATTATAGGCAACAGTTTGTTATTCCCAAAATTTATCGCAATGTCAAACCGATACCTTTAAGCTACTCTGTGATTGATGGAGAAAAAATAAAGTCTCATCTGACAAAAATACAAACTTTATACGAGACTTGTAATGAATTTGTCAACAATATTATAGGTGAAGAGCTGTTCCCATTAAAAGATATTAAAGTAGGGTGTAATGTCAATATTACCAACAAAGGAGGTACATATCGCTGGCATTACGATCGCAATGCTGTTACAGCTATTTTGTATTTGAATGAGGTTGATGGCGGCGAAATTGAATGTTATCCCAATTATAGAATTATCCTCAACAAATTAAGATTTTCTAGATTTCAGAGTTTTCTCGATCGGATATTACAAATTAGCTTTGTACGTAATATCTTTGGCAAGGGAATAGTAATCAAACCCAAGCCAGGTTTACTTCTAGTTATGTGTGGCAATAAATGTCTTCATAGCGTGCGCCCAGTAAGTTCAAAAAACGATAAAGATCGGATTAATATTGTTATGGCTTATGATATGCCTGGGGCTAGTTTTGCAATAGAAAAGCAACTCAATACTTATTTGTATAGTTCAGAAAATATCCAAGTTTTAGATCCAAACTATGACCACGATCGAAGTTGAGATTTAAATTTTATCTGCTCTATTTAAGCTTATTTAATCTCCACAGTCAATTCATAACTAGCATTACCGCGAGTACCTCCTACCACAACTTGATAATCTCCATTTTTGGGAAGTTTTCCACTCCAGTTTGTTGCTTCTTGTTGTAAACTTTTACCATTGGGAGAAATAACATCAAAGACAGCATTTTTTTCCAAAGATGTAATTTTCAAATTCATCTGCTGTCCTTTTTTTGCTCCCAATAGATAAGTGTCACGAGTTCCTCTAACTACGGCATTTTTGATTGTTTTAGAAGTACTACCTCTATCAAAACTTACTCTGACTGGTTTGATAGCAGGATTGTCATTTTTTGTAGAATTATTATTTATTAAATTTGCACAATCAACTCTTTTAAAATTTTCTCTACCAGTATTTAAAGATGATTCTGTAATTGTCCAAGTTTCTTGGGCATTTTGGGTATCGTATTCAATTTTTGTGACGATATCCAGCTTTGCTTTTTCCCCTTCTAATGTTCCTTTCAAAGTTTGATTATAAGAAGTGTAGTAACCCACAGCATCGTTGTGGATTGTTGCTTCAACTGTACCGCTAACTTGATTGCTAGGGCTAATAATAATTTCTGCATCAGCATCAAGAGTTTTTGTTTTTGCAGTATAACAGTAGATGCCGGATCCTAATTTCACAGTTGTGGGTATCTCTGGTGGAGTAGTTGGAGATGGTTGAGAAATTGGAGTTGCTGTAGGGATTGGGTTTGATGTTTCAACAGGAGCTATACTATCAGAATTAGAATTATTTTCGGTGCAACCTGTTATGTATAAAAGTGCAATTAAAATTCCGCTGGGTATTAATAGTTGATTTTTCATGACTTATAGGTTTATTATCGCTTTGATACTAAAGGTGAAAACAAGCGTATTGTAAGTGATTATGAAAAGGTTTAAGGTAATCTAAAAAACATCTATTGTTCATTTTTTTTTGGATATGATAATTAATTTTTGGATATGCAGTGATGCCTACTCCACAAGAAAAATTCCGCCTTTATACAATGTCTTAATTTTTGAGAAATAAAGATATGTCAGAAAAATCAATTAACCAAGAAATATTATTAAAACCAGATACCCTATTAACAAGGATTAAAGAACAAACTCAACACGGGCTGCAATGTGGTGCTTTGCAATCTATACCTACCGATTATGAATTTGTAGAACAAAATGGGATTAATTTTTTAGTCAGAATTTTATCTAATTTAAAACGCAAAGACGAAGCAAAGAAGAAAAAATTCTGACTAAAAAATTAATCCCATTTTGTTCTACAAATTCATAATCGG
>JBCBQE010000969.1:0-2849 GCA_039820385.1 Cyanobacteria bacterium J06635_10 | reverse complement strand
CATAACGAGCAGCGCTACGACAAGCACCTTTAACTGTATTGGGAATATCATGAAACTTCAAATCGAGAAAT
Organism: Cyanobacteria bacterium J06635_10; assembly: GCA_039820385.1. Classification (GTDB taxonomy): domain Bacteria; phylum Cyanobacteriota; class Cyanobacteriia; order Cyanobacteriales; family Nostocaceae; genus Rivularia. Next base: position 2,778 of record JBCBQE010000969.1, on the reverse strand, counting down.
ATTTTTTTTTCGCGAGATTTGAGCGCTTCCATAATTTTCGCTCCACAGCTAGTAAACAACTCCAAACCAACTTTAAAAAAAGTAACTTCAGGGAGCTTTTCAAGAAGCGCGATCGCATCTAATTCATCCGCTACGTCTAAAGGGACTATGATTTTTTCTTGCATAAGGAATTGAGAGCCGGGAGACAATGAACAATGAACAATGAACAATGAACAATGAACAATGAACAACTAATAATTGATAATTGATAATTGATAATTGATCATTGTAAAAGTTTGACAAACTTATTCTTACCAAGTTGCAAAACTTTACCTTGTAATTCAGTAGAAGAATTGAAAGTAGTATCGGTATCGGTGATTTTATCGCCATCTAAACGCACGCCACCTTCTTTAATTTTTCTTCTGCCTTCGCCACTACTTTTGCATAAACCGCTAGCATTGAGAAGATAAAACAATTTGGCAGGAAATTCGACGCTCGCTAAAGAATATTCTGGGACTTCTCCTGTTTTTCCTCCGGATGCGGCAGCTAGTTCTGCTTCTTTCGCCGCTTGTTCGCCATGATACTGAGTTACTACTTCTTTAGCTAATAATTTTTGGCGATCTCTGGGATTTTCTGGCAGATTGTCCAAAGATAAATTTGTAAGTAGTTCAAAATACTCTAATAGGAGTTCATCCGGTACTCCTTGTAGCTTCTGATACTTTTGGGATGGATGTTCTCCGATAGCTACATAATTATTTAAGGATTTAGACATTTTCTGAGTGCCGTCAGTACCAACCAAAATTGGTAACAACAGTCCAAATTGGGGCTTTTGACCGAAGTGACGTTGCAAATCTCGCCCTACAGCAATGTTAAACTTTTGGTCAGTTGCTCCTAATTCGACATCAGAAGAAACAGCAACTGAATCATAACCCTGCATTAAAGGATACAGGAACTCATGAATAAAAATGGGATTCTCTTTTTTATAACGTTCGGCAAAGCCTTCCTTTGCCAGCATCTGTCCCACAGTCATAGTTGATAGTAACTCCAAAATTTGCCCCAAGTCCAATTTATGAAGCCATTCGGAGTTATAACGCACTTCTAACCTACCGGGGGTATCAAAATCCAAAATAGGTCGGACTTGCTCGAGATAATTTTGAGCGTTTTGCTCGACTTCTTCTTTGGTAAGTTGACGACGGGTTTCGGATTTACCAGACGGATCGCCAATTCTAGCGGTAAAATCACCAATAATCAGTACAGCTGTATGACCTGCATCTTGAAAAGCTCGCAATTTCCGCATTGGTATACTATGACCAAGGTGAATATCAGCGCCTGTAGGGTCAATTCCCAATTTAACTCTTAAAGGTCTGTTGGCCGTCTCCAATCGCTTTTCAAGACTTTCGGATTCTTTATGTTGATCATCTCCTTGGGGAAAGATTTCTACGGTACCACGATGCAGCCAAGAAAAATTTTGCTCCATACTAGAAATTAAGTGTTGTTTATAGTGTTGACTCTGATGACGGTGGTTAGTGGTAATTGCTCTTAAATAATAGGGATGGCTCTGAACGACAAACTAATATAATTACAAAAAAACAACCGCCTTGCCCTGCCTTTATTAATTAGACTTATTATTTACAAGTGAGGAAGTGAGATAGCCGTGTCATCTAGGACTTTTGAAAAAAAGCAGCCCCAGGCTCCGGTTTCGTCAGGCTTTGAATTTATCAAAGGAGTCGGTCAGGTCGCTGGCGGAACTCTTTTAGCTGCCACGATGCTGACAAGCTCTATTGTAGCGGGAGGATTAGTCGGTTTAGCAATTAGTTTCCGTAATTTACCAGATGTCAGACAGCTACGTAACTTCTTTCCTTCAGAAACAACTTACATTTATGACATTAAAGGTAAATTACTTACCAGTTTACACGGAGAAGCTAACCGCGAAGTTGTTACTAACGATAAAATCTCTCCGGAACTAAAGCGAGCCGTGATCGCAAGTGAAGATAGCGATTTTTATTTTCACCATGGTATTAACCCTAAGGGTGTAGGTCGTGCGATCGTGACTAACTATACATCTGGTGGAGTCAGCCAAGGTGCTTCGACTATCACCATGCAGTTAGTGAAAAACCTGTTTCTTAGCCGGCGACGGGAAATTACTCGTAAGTTAGCTGAGGCTGTATTAGCAATCCGTTTAGAACAAATTCTTTCTAAAGACGATATTTTAGAAATGTACCTCAATCAAGTTTATTGGGGTCACAATAATTATGGGGTTCAAACTGCCGCACGCAGTTACTTTAGCAAGTCAGCTTCTCAATTAACCTTGGCTGAGTCAGCTATGATGGCTGGATTAATCCAAGCACCGGAGCAATACAGCCCATTTGTGAGCATGAAAAAAGCCAAGTACCAGCAGAAAGTAGTTCTAGGACGAATGCTGACTTTGGGCTGGATTACCCAAAAAGAACATGACGATGCATTAAAAGAAAAAATTAAGCTGGGTAAAATCAGGTCGTTCCAAGGTAGCGCTTTACCTTATATTACAAACGAAGTTTCGCGAGAATTAGCTAAAAAATTTGGTCGGGATTCATTGTTAAAAGGCGGTATGCGGGTACAAACTACCGTCGATATCAAATTCCAACAAATGGCGGAGCGTGTTGTCAAAAACTGGCATTATCGGCTGTTGAGACGTGGTTTATATAAAAACCAAATTGCTTTGGTAGCTGTAGATCCCCGTACTCATTTCGTTAAAGCTTTAGTAGGTGGTGTAGACGCAAGGAAAAGTGAATTTAACCGTGCTACCCAAGCTCAACGACA
>JBCBQE010000968.1:0-2852 GCA_039820385.1 Cyanobacteria bacterium J06635_10 | reverse complement strand
GAGTTAGATAAAGGAAGAAATGTAGGTAAAGGTAAACGTGTTACTACAAATGCTTATATTGCTTCGTTTTTAATTCAATCTGGTAAACAAGGGTTTCGTAATGCTGTACTCAGAGAACTTGCACAAATTACACCTGCTCGCGTGTTTAACGGTCAAGTTCGTTCCAAAATCATTATTTCCTATTTATCTGCTCCCAGACAGGTAAAAATTGGTGAATGGGAAGTAGATATGGTGGCAACAAGAGTATTAGTCAATTTACCTGGTGGTGCGGATGAGGAAATAAATTTTAATCGCACTTTTAGATTACAAGCGGTTGATATTCCTTCTCCACAATCGAATGACAGTTCCGCATTAGAACAGCAGTTATATGAGATTAGAAGTGCAGGCTTAGAGATAGTTAAGATTTCTGAGTTTACGGAAGGGGTAAGGAGTGAGGGAGGGAGAGAGTGAGAGAGGAATTTATGTATATTTTTTAATTCTGTCTGCTTTTTAAAACTATTAAATAGTAATTTTATATGAACAGTAATCAAGAAAACTATCAAAACGAATTACTTGATGATGAATTAACTCCTGAAGAGGAACTGGAAATATCGGGATATCAGCCCGAACAAGTTGCTTTGATTGACCAGGAATTTTTAATTGAGCAAGATAACGAACAAGCAGAACCACAATCAGGAAGCGAAAATCCTTTAATTAGATTTGCGATAGCCCGAAGGGCGACGCTTCGCGTATCGCCTCTGCGGTAGTCGGTGGTGTTATGGGCTTTGGTTGGATGATTTGGTCAATTTTCTTTGCTCCTAAACCAGTTGTTAAAGCTCCAACACAACAACCAACATCAAAAGTATTTGAAAATGAGGAAAGCTCGGAAGCAGCACGTCTCAAAGCTGAATTAGCACTGCGAAACCAAGCTAGTCGGAATCTTGAACAACCAGAAAAAGAAGTACCACCACCAAAACCAAAGCCCAGTAAACCCGTAAGAACCGCTCGTAAACTAAAACCCCCGAAACCCAGAATCATCCGAGAAAAAGTTCCATCACCACCAAGAATCATTCGAGAAACAGTACCATCACCACCAAGAATTATTAGAGAAAAAGTACCCAATCAGTTCCAACCAAAGAGTACAGTTGCTAAAACTTCTCCCGCTCCCTCTCCAACTAAAGTCGAAAAAATAGACCCCTTCGAGCGTTGGAATAAACTAGCTACATTAGGACAACAAACAACATCGCTTAGTAATAATTTTTCAAAAAATAATCAATCATTTGAACAAGCACAATCGTTACCAGATAAATCTGAATCAAAAAGCGATTATACATCTTCAAATACCGAAAAAAACTCATCTGATATTATTTTTGCTAACGCTTCTAATAGAGTTAAAGAACCCCAAACACCTACTATGTCAACAGTAAGAATTAATCGCGGTGATACTTTAAATAGAAACCCGGAAGAAATGCAAACACCTGGAGAATGGGGAATTTTAAATCGAACTCCTCCCACTGTGCAAAGAGAAAATATTAAATATTCAAATTCTCCAATTCAAGTTCAAATAGGGACAAGTGCAGAAGCATCTGTCATTGTGCCAATAATTTGGAATGAGGAAGATAACAATCAAGAACGCTTTGCAGTGGAACTACAAGAAGACGTTTTATCTATGGATAAACGTGTAGCATTAGCAAAGGGAACTATTTTAATTACAGAAATACATTCAGTTTCTAAAATAAATAGACTTGTTAAACAAAGTGTTGTTGCAGTTGTTTATAAAGATTCTGCTGGTAGAGTTAAACAAAAAACAATACCTAAAAATACGATTTTAATTCGAGGAGAAAACAATAAACCTTTACTTGCAAAATCTATCTCCGATAAGGGTAAAGCTATCGCTCAACAAGATATTTTAATCGGATTGTTAGGAGCAGCAGGTCGTGCTGGGGAAGTATTTAACCAAAATCAAAACCAATCTTCGACGGTAATTTCTAATAATAGTTTTAGTAGTCAGACATTTAACACTAAAGCTAGAAAACCAAACCTCTTAGCCGCAGCTGTAGAAGGATTTTTCAAACCTATGTCACAACGATTAAGTCAACGTGCGAATAAAGCTTCCAACGAAATTATGAATCGTCCCGATGTTGCGGTTGTACCAGTGGGGACGAAGGTTTCGGTTGTTTTTAGTAACTTCTTTGAAGTCAGAGAGGAGGAGGGGAGGAGTGGGGGAGCGGGGGAGCAGGGGATGAATCAGTGAACGATTCTTCTACCTTCTAATTCTTCACTTCTGTAACTCCTGCTCCCCGGAACCCTCTCTTCTTTTCCCCCACTCTCCCCCTCCCCCACTCCTTTTTAAAACGGATATGAAAAAACGAACTATATTCTCTTTCGGAATATCTACTATACTCCTAGCAACTCCGACTACATCCTATGCTCAGTCGGCTATATTAACAGTCAATGCGAACCAAGCTAGAGGTTTAGACTCAAAAGCTATTGATGTAAAGGTTTGGACTGGTCGAGCAACCGCTGTTGATTTTTCTGGGGTAAACGAACGCATTACTCAAATTTTTCTAGCAGACCCGACTCACTTTACTTACGCTACCGATACACCTTTAGATAACGGTCAAGCTACAACTATATTCTTACGTAAAATACAGCCGCTAAAATTTCCTAATTTAACGACAACAAATATTACAAATTTATTTGTTAAGACTAAAACTACTGATGGTGAAGCACATCTGTATACTTTTAACCTACTTCATAGTAATAGCTCGCCTGGTTATAGTGGTTTAAGCATATCTAATAGAACTCCATTACCTGATGGGAGGAAACCTACTTTAGAAGTTGGAACATTCAGGAAAGCAACAATTAAAGAT
>JBCBQE010000967.1:0-2854 GCA_039820385.1 Cyanobacteria bacterium J06635_10 | reverse complement strand
TTAGAATTTAATCGGCTAGTTTTTTCCATAATTAAATAAGCATAATTAACCGGAGTATGCTTTCTTAGCTAAATGTAGGAATGATGAAACAAATCGGGTTGCTGCTCGCGACTGCACCATAAAGCGATCGCAGCACTTTGAAACCTCCACCCTCCGCAGAGTCATGGGCACTCATGCTCTAAATTTCCTCGAAATTACTCACCTACCTACACAACCTGTAGAAGTAAAAATTATATTGCTCAAAATTAAAAATCTCCAGAAGCTGACTATAAAGGAAGAAGTTGAATTCTTTGCCGATCGACAAAAATTTTTCATCGACAAAAAATCAAGATAAAAATATTACCATACTCATTTGACAATATCAGTGATTATAACAACATACAAGTACTTTTTTTATAACCATTTTATGAAGATTATGTATATTTTCCTTTATAAATCACTAAATTAAGCTCATACCATTTTTCTACGAAGCTACGAGAAATGGGAAGTTATGTAGGTATAAAGATATATTAGAGTTACGGATGAAAATTACTTCTTGGTAGAATATTGTATATAGCCCTTTTTACTCTTAATCAATACAAATAGATTCCACCCTCATTTTCTCTTTCCAAATCAAGAGAGGAGAGTAGGGTTCCCTGAGCAAGGGAAGCGGCGATTCTATATTTTGAATTTTAGGATTTGGATTATTTATTGCGATAAGCCGCTCACGCATGCGCTTCGCTCACGCTAATTACCAATGCTTGAGAGCATGCTAAAAAGCAGTACTACCAGCAGCAACATTACCACGGAGAGTAGTTAAGGTATGAACGTTTGAGCAAGTCCGCAAGCATGTAAAATTATTGCAATAATAAATACTCCACCCAAAATTATATTGAATATGCATCACAATCGCGAGCAACCTCTCTCAATTAATTTAACTAAAGAATTTGAAGTTGCTTATAAACGTATTTTTAATCGAATGCCTCTTGTTTCTAGCTTCTCTGTTGGCTGGGATGAACTTGGTATAGTTTACGATCGCCAGCCTCCGATAGAATTGCCTAAAACTTCTGTTAAACAGCATTGTATTGGAATTTTGACCGATATACCGTCACCGGTTGAAACAGAAAGAATCATTGATGGGCGTTTTATGCAAGAACATAATGTTCAAGGGGATTTTATCATTATCCCTGCTAACACAACTCATCAAGCAGCCTGGTATAAGGGAGGATATGCTGTAACGATCGCCATTGAGCCTACGGTTTTTGCTCAGACTATTTACGAAGTAGTCTCGCCAGAGTGCATCGAGCTTTTACCCCAGTTTGCGACTCCCGATCCACTTGTTTACCAAATTGGAGTGGCACTTAAATCGGCTTTACTCACAAATGGTACTACTAGTCGTCTTTATGCGGAAACTTTAATTAATACACTCATTCTTCATTTATTAGAGAATTACTCAACTACTCGTCTCAATTCTTCTGAATATGTATCTGGTAAATTACCTGGATATAAATTAAAACTAGTAATTGACTATATTGATGCTCATCTCCACCGCGACTTAAGCTTAAAGGAATTAGCAACAGAAGTGCAAATGAGTTCCCATTATTTTTCACGATTGTTTAAGGAAACCACAGGTATTACACCCCATCAATATGTAATTCGTTGTCGCATCGAACGAGCAAAATACTTACTCCAACAGGGTAAATTATCCATTGCTGAAATAGCAACTCAAGTCGGTTTTGTCGATCAAAGTCATCTGCATCGTTGTTTTAAACGTCACGTAGGTGTTACTCCTAAAAGCTTTTTGCAAGAATATAACAAATAGCAAGAATATCCAAAAATCGGAAGAATTTACAAGCTAGTTGCTCCCAAAGCTTTCAATAATCGTTATTAGAACAGTAACTTATAGAATAGTAGCGATAATGAAAGTTGAAAATCAAACCCAAATGTATAAGGGTGCTCCTTGGTGTTTGGGGAGATATGACAGTTTTAAAACCAATAAACCCCAATTAATTACTCTTCTGGGTCATGATTATGTAATCTGGAAGGATAAGGAAGGTAATTTAAACGCTTTAGATAATATCTGTCCCCATGCTGGAGGTAATCTAGCTAAAGGTGGACGCATTTTAGATTTTAAAGGCAAAAGTTGTTTAGCTTGTCCCTATCACGGTAATAAAGTTCAATTTTTAGGAGATGGTAAAGTAATTGTAGAAGGGAATATTTCCACTAAAAATATTCAACAAGTCTTACCTTTACAAGTCGTTAACGGTTTAATTTGGACTTACGGGCTTCATTGGCAAGAAAAGGATGGAAAATTAGTTTCCGCAGCAATTGAACCCAAACTACCTATTCCAGATTATAGTAATATTGCTTTTCTACCCAAGTATAATTCTCAATTACATCTGAAGGAACTTAATCATATTTATTCTTTCTCTGAATCGGTTAATTGTAATATTCTCCAAATGATATGGAATGCACATGATGGGGAGCATTTTGCTGGCACTCATTATGATTCAATGCTTACAAAGGAATTAAAAATTGAGAATCTAACCCAGAATGAGAATCAGCTTTCCTGGCAACTTTTTCTATATAAACGGAAAGATAAAGATGCAAAAAGAAATAAAATGAGTCCATTCGTTAATGATGTAATGGTTCAATGTTTTAATACATTTTTACCAAGTTTATTCGTTCTGACTAATGAAGTTGCCAAAGGACAACTTTTTGTTGCATTTGGTTACAGTTATCCAGAATCACCGACTCAGACTAAATTTTGTCTGGATGGCTATTTTAATTTTGAATATAACTTGTGGCACAAACTGCTTAAGTTCCCTCAAATGGGAAATAACTTTCGCGATACCCTACTTTTGGAAGATTTATT
>JBCBQE010000966.1:0-2856 GCA_039820385.1 Cyanobacteria bacterium J06635_10 | reverse complement strand
GTTAACATTACCTTTTACTAAATCATCTGCACAAAAATAAAAGTTCATAGAGATGAGGGTCAACTTTGGCATAAAATCCTTAAGTAGTATGGATTGCTTTTGTGCCAGTTTTTGGCTAAGTTAACAAAAAATACATTTTTTGCTGTACTTCATGCCAAATTAATATCAAATCTTACTTACGAATCATTGGGAGATAATAAAAATGCAAGATGCCGTAACAAGTTTAATTAAGAATTATGATGTTACCGGACGCTATTTTGATAGAAATGCTGTAGATTCGCTTAAATCTTATTTTGAAAGCGGTACTGTAAGAATAACCGCAGCTGTAGCTATCAATTCCAATGCCGCAGCACTTGTGAAGGGAGCTGCTGTTAAGTTATTTGAAGAGCAACCCGAGTTGATTCGTCCCGGTGGTAATGCTTACACCACTCGTCGTTATGCGGCTTGTCTCCGAGACATGGATTACTATTTGCGCTATGCTACCTATGCTTTAGTTGCTGGCAGCATGGATGTGTTGGACGAACGCGTATTGCAAGGTTTGCGCGAAACTTACAATTCTTTAGGGGTACCCATTGCTCCTACAGTTGCCGGTATCCAAATCATGAAAGGCATGGTTAAAGAACAAGTTGAATCTGCGGGTATTTCCGATACCAGCTTTATAGACGAACCGTTTGACTATATGACCAAAGAGTTGAGCGAAACGGATATTTAATTAAATTGGGAGATAAGGTGATAAGGAGATGGGGGGTAATTAATCACTCCCGCCCTCCTAACTCCCGCCCTCCTAACTTCCATTCCCCTATGCCCAAACAAAGACTTGATATTCTGTTGGTAGAAAAAGGTTTTTCTTCATCTCGTCAGCAAGCGCAGCGGTTAATTCAGGCTGGTGAGGTGTTGGTTAACGATACCCTTGTAGATAAGGCGGGAACATCTGTTGACGTGGCTGCGGCAATTAGGGTTAAGCAGAAGTCGCGTTTTGTTTCTCGTGGTGGAGAAAAGTTAACTAAGGCTTTGGATAATTTTGATATTCCCTTAGTTGGGCGTGTTTGTTTGGATGGCGGGATTTCTACGGGGGGCTTTACTGATTGTTTATTACAAGCGGGAGCCAAGTTAGTTTACGGTATTGATGTTGGCTACGGACAACTTGATTGGCGTTTGCGAAACGATCCGCGGGTGATTGTACGCGAACGTACTAATTTACGGCATTTAACCCCGGAAGATTTGTATGGAGGCAAGAGGAGAGGGAGACAAGGAGAGGGGGAGAGGGGGAGATGGGGAGATGGGGAGAAAGAAACAAGTTTACCTCCCCTATCTGAGACAGGAGAGGTTTATCAAAGAGAATTTCCCGATTTGGCTGTGGTAGATGTATCGTTTATTTCTTTAACTAAGGTTTTGCCTGCGCTGTGGCGACTTCTGCAACCTCCTCGCGAAGCTTTGTTACTGGTGAAGCCACAGTTTGAGGTTGGGAAAAACCTGGTTGGGAAGAAAGGGGTTGTACGTAACCCGAATGACCAAGCTAATGCGATTTTTCAGGTTTTGCAAACCGCGATCGAGTTAGGATGGTATTATAAAGGTTTGACTTGGTCGCCTATTACTGGTCCTGCTGGAAATATCGAGTATCTCTTATGGTTGGGATGCGCCAGTGAAAATTTATCCTTCGATCTCGCAGCAATTAAGCAAATTACTTCTGAGGCAGCAATAGATTTAAAGCAAAACTAGATGTCATACACCCGGCATTCGTCTGCTTCTGGATGGCTCGCGCAATAATCATCCAAAGAGTTTTTAGTTTGTTTTGCTTGCTTTTGATGGGATTTCTCTGCTTGCAATTCTTCTACAATATCCCAAGCTACAGCGCAATCGCTAGAATTACTTCCGTTTAATTCGCAAGTAGAGCGCGCTTCTGCAACTGCTTCGAGGATAGCTGTTTCAAGTGTACTTACTACATTTTTGTTAGAATCAACTGCAGCTTGTGCCACTTCTAAAGTTTCAGACATTATAATTTCCCCTCTATATTATTGAACATAGATTAACTTAATCGTTATATAGCGAGTAATCGCTGATACTTTTAGTGTAGATATTTTTTCAATCGTTTGTGCAGGGGTAAAAACCGAAATTTATTTGGGGTAGTTTTGCGATATTTGTATGCTACGTCTTGAGTTAATCATACTTTTGATAAAGTTTTTAATTTAATATTTGATACAGATTTGAAGTCACCTAAGAGAAACTTTCTAGTCAGAGAAAAATTAATAATGATTTTATAAATGATATATGGAATAAGCAAACCAGCAATTATTCGGATAATACCTTCACTAAAAAATGAAACTTCTTTTAAGCCGATCTGAATAGGTTGATGTAAATACATGATTGCCATCGAAGCTGCACCGAGTTCGCGAGTGACGCGATCGATAAAGTTTATTTTATTTGCTATTTGCGCCATCTGTTGAACAATAATAATGCCAGAGACAGCTATGAATAAATTTATAATTGGTATCCCATAACTTTTATGCTTCATATCAAATGTCAATTCTAGTAAAGACAATTTATCGATAAGGAACATAGTTACAAGGGTAAGTACCGCAATAAAAACTAACTTTTTAGAATTAAAAATATTTGAATTTTGAGATATCATGTGTCCAAGCCAATAAAATGGAAGTGCCATTAACACCACATTGATATTCCAAGGGAAAATAATATCTTCAAAAAACCAGTAATCAATCATTGCTAGACAGTAAACGTCTAACATGATTATATTTATTAAACATTTATAATTGCCAAATTTAGTATATATAAAATTGTATAATTGCTGAGTAAATAATAAACAAGTTACAAACCAAAATACACCAAACCACTCTGTGA
>JBCBQE010000965.1:0-2859 GCA_039820385.1 Cyanobacteria bacterium J06635_10 | reverse complement strand
AACAGTGTTACGTCTCTACACAGGTTTCATGTTTTTGACAAAATGTATATAAATGCAATTCATAGTTTAATTCAGCAGCGCCGTTTTTTTTAACCAAAATATCACTAGTATTAACAGGCTATAAAATGATAAGTAATACGATTGAAAAATATCTGAAATTATTCAAGGATTGTCCAATACCCAGTGAATCATCAAAACTTTTAAAGGAAATGAGCAAAGAATTTAAGACATCACCTCCTTCAGTTAGCGAAGTGATTCAGGAGTTGGAAAAATATGCTTCAAATCCAGATTATCCTGGGGCTTGGTTTATCATGATGGCAGCATGGAGTAACCTATCAAAGGATTACACACCTATACTTTGTCAAATCCTCAATGATGAGAATAATAATGGTCTTCATGAATCAGTTATTGAACTTTTGGATGCATTGCGCGATGAAAGAGCAATTCCTGCATTATCCAAGGCATTGACATACCGATGGTCTTATGATGTATGGTTCAATGTGCCAAGAAAGTCTCTCCTAGCATTAGCAGAAATCGAAACTCCTGAAGCGAAGAGAATTATAGAGTCGGCTGCTCAATCCGATGAAGAGTTAATTAGTGAAGATGCAAATCTGATATTAGACAATTGGTAAATTGGTTAATTCACCAAGCATAAAATGTAAATAATAGTTGCCTTTCGCATAGTGTTGGGTTGCGCGCAGCGACACCCAACCTACGAACTAACGTCGGGAGACGTAGCACTGCTACGTCTCTACAACCCGTCAGAATTAATGGGAAAAACTACTATATTTAATAATTAATAAAAGTTTTTAGCAATTACTTTTGTAGGTAAATAAAGTTTCAAAGGATATTGCTTAAACTGTTGAAAACCATATTTTTGGTAAAAGCTCACAGCATTTTCATCTATTGCTTCTACTATTACGGCTAAGGATGCAATTTGTGTCGTAGTATCTAATACTCTTTTGAGAGCATCAATTAAAATCAACTCACCCATACCTTTACCTTGATAGGCTTGAGAAACAGCAAGACGACCTAGTAAAGTGGCAGGTAGTAATGGATAGCGCGGTAGGGTTTTGGCGAAGCTTTCATCTAAACTAGCGACATTTACTGTATACGAAGAAAGTGTGTAGTAAGCAATAATATCAACATTAGGGGAATCAATTAAAACAAAAACTGTGCAAACTTTTTTCTGAAGCTCTTGAGATGCTTGCTTGCGTATATAATTGTCTAAACTGTCATTTCCACTAACAAACGTCGAACGATTATGCTTCTTTTTATCAAGTAACTCAATCGTTAATACCATTATTTTCTATTACTTGCTTGTAGCGTGAAGTTGCTTGTTTTAGACGATTAGAAGGCTGGGGTGGATTTAAAATCGCTTCCACAAAAGCTTGTGCATCCTCTGTACTCAACTTTAAGGTTTGCTGCTGTTCGATAACTTGACAAGCAGCAGCTTGAACGCTAGCAATAACAAAATCTGTTAAGGTTACTCCTTGTAAATCAGCAGCTTTTTGCCATAAAGCTTTTATTTCTGGTTTAACACGAGCTTCTAAACGAGCCATTGATTTCGGAACTTTAGGATTACTCATAAAAGATGTAAGATAAGTTGATTCTTATATTGTATACGGCATTTTGCCGTATTGATATATAGCGAATTTCAGTTGAATAGAATACACGAAACTACCCCCCTTCCCCTCTCCTTAATAAGGAGAGGGGTGCCCGTAAGGGCGGGGTGAGGTATCAAAGTGTATTGCGCTCAACCGAAAACCGCTGCTATAGCTATAACCTAAATATTGACCTTAACATCAATGTCAAGGTTTAAAATATCTGTATGACTCAAAAATCTGAAAATAATACCGCTCACATGAATCCGAGCGAAAATATAAAAAACCAATACCTAACAATCAAACAACTTACTCAAGAAGTTGGTGGTGGTTTGACTCCCCGGATGGTGAGACATTATCACAAGTTAGGTTTATTACCTGAAGCAGAACGCTCTGAAGGTAACTATCGCCTTTATACCGATCAAAACGTGCAATATTTACGACGAATAGTTGCACTGAAATCACAGGGTTTTCAATTAGACCATATTCAAAAATTATTAGCAAATAATCCCGAACCAGACAACTTAGATAACTTAACTGCTCAACTACAGCAGCAATATCAATCTGTCATCGAACAATTATCACGATTGCGAAAAACAGCATCCGCTTTAGAAGGTTTGTTAGGTAGAGATAAACATTGTCAACATATCCAAGCAGAAGCGATCGCCGAATTACAACATTTAGAAATCGAATCTAGTTTGGGGACTAAAAAATTAGAAAAACTCTGGGAAGGTTTAGACGCAGCTGTAGAAGCTCATCCGGAAGACTTCAGCGAATCGTTACAGCAGTTGTTACCAGATTTATCCAATAAAAATGAAATTGAAAGAGATTTACTAAGCAAACTAGTACTAGCTTCTGGTGATGTTAGTTTAGTAGACTTTATCCGTTTGAGTCGCAGTGCTATAGCCTCATCAAGAAATGCTCTGAAAAATAACTGCGAAATAGTTGTAGATATTCCCCCAGTTTCTGCTGCTATCGACCATACCAGAACTACACATTTAGGTGCAAAAGTCAATATATTAATCAATGACCCCCATGTTTACACTGCTTCAGAAGCCGAAAATCAATTTTGGCAACATCAAGAATGGCGCGAGGGTTTAAAAAAGTTAACTCCTGGCTGTATTTTAATTATCGGTTATGCGCCATCAGTATTAATATCAGCTTTAAAACTCGTCGAACAAAAACTGCTACAACCTTCTTTAATTATCGGAATGCCCATCGGCTTTAGTCATGCTCCAGCAGCCAAACGGCGGTT
>JBCBQE010000964.1:0-2862 GCA_039820385.1 Cyanobacteria bacterium J06635_10 | reverse complement strand
AAACTCGTTTATTCTCCTTTTTCTCCGAAAAAATGAATTATCCAAGTAATCTAGATCAACTTGCTCATCTTGAATTCAAAACAATTACAAAACCGAATGAAAAAGAATTCAATATGTATAAATCTATAGTTAAGCAATCTCAACTTCCTAAATGGAAAAAAGCGATTAATCTTTTTTCTATCTATACTCATTTTCTCCAAGCCAGTTATTTTGGTCGGTAGTTTGTCAAAATTAAATTTTAGGCTTATTAGATGTTATTCAATTCATTTATTTTTCTTGCTTTTTTCATTATTATTTACACGCTTTACCTCTTATTAAAGAGTCACTACAAAGCACAAAATATTCTACTGTTGATTGCTAGCTATATATTTTACGGGTACTGGGATTGGCGCTTTACTGCTCTCCTTGCTCTATCAACAATAGTTGACTTTACGGTAGGAAAATTATTACTAAATACTAAAGAAGCAAGTAAGCGAAAATTACTATTATTTATATCTATATTTTTTAACTTATCTATTCTAGGTTTTTTCAAATATTTCAATTTTTTCGCAGACAGTTTTGCTGGATTATTTCAAATTTTTGGACTAGAAGCTAACTGGGTTACTTTGAATGTTCTGCTGCCAGTAGGAATTTCTTTCTACACATTTCAAACGATGAGTTACACCATTGATGTTTATAAAAGAAATTTGCAGCCGATTAGTAGTTTCCTTGATTTTGCTCTGTTTGTTTCTTTCTTCCCACAGTTAGTTGCAGGTCCCATCGAACGTGCAACTACTCTCATACCCCAAATAATTTCACCAAGATATGTGAAATTAGAACAAATCAATGCTGGCATTTATCTAATTATTTGGGGATATTTTAAGAAAATAGTCATCGCCGATAATATGGCGAGTATTGCTAACTCAGTATTTAACGATTATACCCAATATCAAGGATTAGATATTTTAATTGGTATTCTTGCTTTTACCATCCAGATATATGGAGATTTTTCCGGTTACTCTGATATTGCCCGAGGGCTTTCTAAGCTAATGGGATTTGAATTAATGGTGAATTTTAAGCTACCATATTTTGCTCTCAATCCCAGTGATTTTTGGCTGCGATGGCATATTTCGCTATCGACTTGGTTGCGAGATTATCTTTATATTCCATTAGGTGGTAACCGTGGAGGAATTTTTAATACTAACCGTAACTTGTTTTTAACTATGCTTTTGGGTGGGCTTTGGCATGGAGCGGCTTGGAATTTTGTGATTTGGGGTGCATTTCACGGGCTAATTTTGATTCTTTATCGCATCTTTGATAAACAACCAGAACATTTAGATCCTTGGAGTGGAAAATACTCTTACCCACGTGTCTTTGGCAAGATGTTACTGATGTTTATCCTGACAAATATTGGCTGGGTAATCTTCCGCTCAAGTTCAATACATCAAATTTATTATATGCTCGCTAATGTAGGCTTTGGTATATCAGATCAATCTTTGATCTGGGGATATGACTTGCTGTTTTTCTGCTTACCACTGCTTTTAGTTCAAATTTACCAGTATATCAGTCGTGACCTATTGATTTTGACAAAATTCAACCCAGTAATTAAAGTTCCAATATATAGTTTTTTAATTATTTGGATTTGTGTTTTTGGAGCTCGCGAAGCAGGAGAATTTATTTACTTCCAGTTTTAATCACAGATAAGAATTTATACTCAAAAAATCCATGGCTCAACCTAAAAATCAACAATTACCACAAGAGATTGTCAAGCCCATCAAAACTAAAGAATTTGTATTTTCTCTATTAGGAACTTTAATTTTTGTGATTCTTTTTAATTTTGCAGCTAAACTTTATTTAAAGGAGAATACTACCAATCGGGCTTTTTGGCTGATTAAAGAAAAATGGGAACTTTTATTGCGGCAACAAAAGCCTGTTGATTGGCTAATTTTAGGGGATTCTAGCTGTAATCAAGGAGTAGTTCCAAGCATTATTAACGAAAGGCTCAATGTTAGTTCTATTAATCTTTGTACCATCGGGGATATGTTGAGCTTAGATGATGCCTGGATGCTGGAAAAATATATACAGCGATTTGGTGCTCCCAAGAATGTTCTCATAGTTCATGTTTATGATGCCTGGAATCGTGAAGTGAATCGCTCTTTGTTAGCAAAGGTACCTTTAAATTGGGGCTACTGGCAGCAGCTTCAGCCACAGCTTGATTTCGGCTTAAGAGATACCTCTCAATTGTTTGTTGAAAAATACATCCCACTATATTCGGAAAACCAAAGTCTTTCATACTTATTAAAGTTTCCTGGAGATGCGTTTAATCGCAGTCAAAGCTTACGACTTGAAGATGATGGTTTTATGATTTGGGAACAACCAAATCCGGATTATGTGGAAGCGCAGAAGAATTCAAATATTAAATTTGTTAGAAAAAATAAATTTAATCTTTCAGATAATAATCGTAAAGCTTTAGAACACATAGTAAAACTTGCAGAAAAACATGATTTTAATATTTACTTAGCTAACAGCCCCATATATGAAAAGCTTTACGAGCATAAGGATTTTCAAGCTTATTTCACTCAGCTTCAGGATACTCTTGATGGTTATGCTGCTAAAAGTGACAAGGTACACTACATCCGAGAGCCAATCACTTTTCCCAAAGAGGAGATGGAAAATGCCGATCATTTAGTTTATTCTGCCGCAAAAGTGTATACTAACAGCTTAATTTTACAAATAAAATCTATTCAGAAGACTAAAAATTGAAGCCAACAATTATTACATCTAGTCTATTTGTTCTATTTCATTATTTATGCCTTTTATTACCGAAAAAATAGTTCTTATTTATGTATAAGTAAGGTAATTAAGGCATTAATCAAGATTGTG
>JBCBQE010000963.1:0-2870 GCA_039820385.1 Cyanobacteria bacterium J06635_10 | reverse complement strand
ATTCCATTGGAATTTTGGCATAGAAATCTGTCTTTTGAACCCTATCAAATCAATTAATAATATTTCTTTGAATAAGCCAGGAAGAGGAATTATTATTTTTACTAAGAGCACGTATCTCTCACTGTATATTTTTATTTTATTCATTTTTCTTCATTTTTCTACATTCTTCAAAAATCTATACAGTAGTGGATTTTACAGTTTTAAACCTGAGAGTTTAACTATACTTAATATTTTTTTTATTTTATAC
Organism: Cyanobacteria bacterium J06635_10; assembly: GCA_039820385.1. GTDB lineage: Bacteria > Cyanobacteriota > Cyanobacteriia > Cyanobacteriales > Nostocaceae > Rivularia. The sequence goes on along the minus strand of JBCBQE010000963.1, from coordinate 2,623 downwards.
TTCCATTAATGGTTTGCCTAATTTGGCAGTTTTGGTGAGTTGATAAAATGATTAACGTGGAAGTACATCATTCAATCTAAGTTGTATACTAGGAAAAATCGGCGATTCAATTAATTGATTAAGCCGGTATTGTTTTTGAATATAAGTGTCTTCTACTAGTTGACAAACTGTGAAAGTAGGTTGTTTGGGTTTGCCTATAAATGCTATACCACCTAACCCTCGATAATCAGCAATCCAGTATTCTTGAATACCTAAAAGTGAATATTCTTCAACTTTCCGTGCATAATCAGTTTCCCAATTATCGCTAACAACTTCGACGACTAATTTTATAGTACTTCCTAATGTTATGACTGGTTCTCGTTCCCAAAGCGGTTCGTTGCATAAAAGTGTTTCATCAAGAACTACTACATCGGGACGACGAATTGTCAGAGCGTCTGCAAGAGGTTGAATTAAACAGGTACGGGGAATAAACCAAGGTAGTTTTTCTGCAACCAAGTGGATACCAATTTGAGTTGCTAGTTTACCATCAACTGTTTCATGAGGTCCAGTGGGTTCCATCTCAATTAATTCTCCGTCTGCCAATTCATAACGGGGATTATCTTTGTATTCAAGAATAAAATTCTCAATATTAAATAATTTCGGGGATATTGATGTCATTAGACAAGTTAAATGCATTATTCCATCAATTGTACTTAAATAAATGCATATTAAATGAATCTATACAAAAACAAATAATGGTGAGTTACGGCTTTAGTTACTTGCAACCTCCAACAAAGTGAAAAAGCCGTAACACACCCTACAAAATAATTGTTCATTGATTACGCTGGAATCACAAATTCTTCATCTCCACCAAGAGAAAATGCTGTATGAATTGCTTTCAAAGCCTTGACTCCTTCACCTTCTGCAACGACACAACTAATTTTGATTTCTGAGGTGGTAATCATTTGAATGTTGATTTCCTCACGGGATAGGGCTTCAAACATTGTAGCTGCAACTCCTGGTTGTCCTACCATTCCCGCACCAACTATACTGACTTTGGCTATTTCCATATCCAGCACTACTTCACCCCAACCGCATTCTACCCTTGCTTTCTGTAATAATTCCTGGGCTGCTTGGGCATCTACTCGCGCTACGGTAAAAGCGATATCTCGCGTTGGAATATCTTTAACTAAATGACAGCGCTGGGATTGAATAATCATATCAACGCTGATATTGTGGTGCGATAAAGTTCCGAAGATTTTTTCTGCCATCCCCGGTAAATCTGGAACTCGACGAATCCCCAAACGCGCTTGTTTCATATCAAGAGCTACGCCACGTACGGGAGGTTGGGAAGCTGATAGAGTGGGATCGTGGGATGATGGTGAGGGAGAATCATCTTGTTCTATGTCAAATGTTTCTCGTAGTGCGGCTACGGCTTTGTCGCAATCTGCACTGTCAATTACACAACTAATTTTAACTTCACTGGTAGAAATCATTCTAATATTTATTCCCCTCCGCGCTAGGGCAGCGAACATTTCAGCAGCAACGCCAGCATGACCAATCATTCCCGCACCGACTATACTTACTTTAGCAATCTGCTGCTGTACCATGACTTCTGCTTCTTCTGCTTCTCCATTATTAGAAGTGCGAAGTGCAGGTGCAATGGCTGACGCGACTGCCTCTGCTTGATTCAAAATCGGTGCCATTACCGTAAAGGCAATGTCGTTTGTATTACCGTCATGAATGGACTGAATAATTAAATCTACATTTACTTTTTGACGAGCTATTTCCCCAAATAACTGGGCTGCAACCCCTGGCTTATCCGGTACCCGTAGTAAAGATATCTTGGCTTGATTTGTATCAAATTCAACATCGTCAACGGCACGGGCAATTTCTAAATTAACTAGCGATCGCGGTTTTGGTGTTGCCGAATCAACCATAGTGCCGGGATCGTCGGTCCAACTAGAGCGTACCACTAAACGCACGCCATAATTACGAGCAATTTCTACTGCACGGGGGTGGAGGACTTTTGCTCCTAAAGAAGCTAATTCCAACATTTCATCGCTGGTAATTTCTGCCATCAATCGTGCTTCTGGAACCAAACGGGGATCTGTAGTTAATATCCCAGGCACGTCTGTATAAATCTCACATTTTTCAGCACTTAATGCAGCTGCGATCGCCACTGCTGATGTATCGGAACCACCCCGCCCTAGAGTAGTGATTTCTAACTCTTCAGTACTGCTAACTCCTTGAAAACCAGCAACTACGACTACTTTACCAGCTTCGAGACATTTCTCTATGCGTTGAGTAGCAATATGCAAAATACGAGCACGGGAATGTTCTGCTTCAGTAACAATTCCTACTTGAGCACCAGTTAGAGAAATTGCAGATTGTCCGATTTCCTGCAAAGCCATACTAACCAAAGCAATAGATACCTGTTCGCCAGTGGAGAGTAACATATCCATTTCTCGACGAGAAGGTGCCGAAGAAATATCAGAGGCAAGTTTCACTAGCCCATCAGTAGTTTTTCCCATAGCAGAAACTACTACTACCACAGAATTTCCGGCCTTAACCGTTTCGCAAACGCGCTTTGCGACTGCTTGAATGCGTTCAACTGAACCGACAGAAGAACCACCGTATTTTT